>CAZUTB010000001.1:0-5777 GCA_964622905.1 uncultured Oscillospiraceae bacterium
ACATCGCAGCCGCGATAAATAGCCATATAGTACGCAAAAAGCTGCAAGGGAATGATGGCAAGCGCGGGAGCGAGCGCAGGCGCGATATCGGGAATGGTCCAGAGCGCGTCCGCCTCCTTTGCGCACTTTTCCTTAAGCCCCTCCGTGCAGACAACGAGGGTCTGCGCGCCGCGCGTCTTGACCTCGCGGAGGTTGGAGAGCGTTTTATCAACGATGTCGGGCTGAGTGCAGATTGCGACAACGAGCGTTCCCTGCTCAATAAGCGCAATCGTTCCGTGCTTCAGCTCACCCGCGGCATACGCCTCGCTCATAACATAGCTGACCTCCTTGAGCTTCAGGGACGCTTCCATGCTCAGCGCGTAGTCCAAGCCTCTTCCGATGAAGAAAACGTGCTCATGGCTGAAATTTCTGCTCACAAAGCGCTGAATATCGTCCTTTTCTTCAAGAATCTTCTTCGCCATTTCAGGCATTTTTTCCATTTCTGCAAGCAGCGAATCATAATCCTGCTTAGGAAGCGTTCCGCGCATAAGCCCGAGCTGCATAGCCATAAGCGTAAGCACCTCGACCTGGGTTGTGTATGCCTTTGTGCTGGCAACGGCTATCTCGGGTCCCGCCCATGTGTACATAACCCTGTCCCCCGCCTCGCGGCTGATGGACGAGCCGACAACATTGGTGAGCGCGCATACCTTAGCGCCCTTGCGCTTCGCCTCGCGCATTGCCGCAAGCGTGTCTGCGGTTTCGCCGCTCTGGCTTACCACAAGGAACAGGTCATCCTTGGAAAGAATCGGGTCGCGGTAGCGGTACTCGCTCGCGATGTCCGCTTCAACGGGCAGCCGAGCCATTTTCTCAATAAGGTAGCGCCCGATAACTCCCGCGTGATACGCAGTTCCGCAGGCGACAACAACCATTTTGCTGAGTTCCTTGGCTTCCTTTGCGTCAACGGGAATGCACTCCGGAAGAATCTCGCCCTTCTTCATGTCAACGCGCGGAGAGAAGGTTTTCGCAAGCGCGTCAGGCTGCTCATTGATTTCCTTGAGCATAAAATGCTCATAGCCGCCCTTTTCAGCCGCCGCCGCGTCCCATGTAACATGGTAAGGCTCGTGCGTAACGGCCTGGAGGAACTGGTCGTAGATTGCCGCACCCTCGCGCGTGATTTCCGCAATCTCGTTATCGTTAAGGAAGATAACATCGCGGGTATAGGGCAGCACAGCGGGAATATCGGAGGCGATGAACTGCTCGCCCTTGCCTACGCCGAGGATAAGCGGGCTTTCCTTGCGGATGCAGTAGAGGGTGTTCGGCTCGTCGCGGGATATGATTGCAAGGGCGTAGCTGCCCTCCATCTTCTCGCGCGCGTCCGCAAGCGCCGCCTTCATATCGCCCTTATAGAGGAAGTTAATCAGATGCGCGGCAACCTCCGTATCCGTTTCGGATACGAAAACGCAGCCCTCGCCCTCAAGCCACTCGCGCAGCTTCATATAATTCTCGATTATACCGTTATGAACGATGGCAATTCTGCCCTTAGCGTCCGTATGCGGGTGCGCGTTAAGGTCGCTCGGCTCGCCGTGAGTCGCCCAGCGGGTATGACCGATTCCGACCGTTCCGGAAAGCGGATGCTCCTCAAGGCGCTTCTCCAAGTTTACAAGTCTGCCCTTGCTCTTCTGTATGTTCAGACGCCCTTCCTCATCCAGAACGGCAACTCCCGCGCTGTCATAACCGCGATATTCAAGGCTGGAAAGACCTTTGATAAGCACCTCAACGGCAGGACGCGAACCGATATAGCCAACTATTCCGCACATATTTCAAACCTCCCAAAAAGTATAGGTGATTCAACAGGGAGATTATAATACAATGTAATACAATATGCAAGCGTTTTTTACTTTTCCCAAAATGTCATCGAGCAGGGGTCAACGGGCGAGCCGTTTTCATATACGGCAAAATGGAGATGCGGCTCTGCGTCCATTTCGAGAAGCCCCGATTTACCTACGATTCCAAGCTCGTCGCCCTCCCTTACGGGGTCGCCCTTTATAACGGAGGGAGCGCCGGCAAGAGAGGCATAGAGCGCCGAGAAGCCGCCCGAATGCTCAACAAGAGTGAAAAAACCGATATCGTCATAATAGCCCGCGTCCGCAACCCTTCCGTCCGCAACAGCGCAGACGGGGCTCCCCACCTGTGCCGAAATGTCAACTGCCATATGCGCGCGGTATGCCCCTACCGCATCAAAAAGCACCATCTGTGATGAAAAGCCGCGCGTAATTTCACCCTTTAGCGGCATACAAAAGCTCGGCGGCGTCTCCGTTTTGGAAAAGCTCAGGCGAATAGTGACAAGCGGGCTTACGGTTTCGTCGGCGTTTTCATAGACGGCGGCGCTCTTGGAGGGCCGGCGCGGAGCTTCGGCAAGCACATAGGAGATAATTACGGCGGCGGCACAGAAAACGGCGCAGATGATAAGCCCGCCCTTATCGAGAAACAGCAGAAACCTTTTCGCTTTTGAGCGCATACAAAAGCCCCCTTTTTATGCGAGTATGCGCAAGGGGGCGCTTTGCTATTCCATTTTCAGTATTTCAATTCCGGTATAGTAGTGCGCGAGAATTTCCCTGTAATCGCTTCCCGCGTATGCCATAGCGTTTGCGCCAGCCTGACTCATTCCGACTCCATGCCCGTAGCCGCGCGAGGAGATAACGGCGTTTTCCTCGTCAAAGGAGATGGAAAACAGAGTGCTTGGAAGCGACAGCGCGGCGCGGAAGGCTCTGCCGTCCGTTTCCTCATTGCCTACGCGTATTTTCGTAACCCGTCCCGAGGCTGAGCGCGACAGCACACGGACGCTTTCGCGGACGTTTTCTTCGGTTACTGCGCACAGCGGGAAGGCGGCGGCGAGCTTTTCCGCAAGCTCCGAAAGGCTGAAAACAGCGGAAGATGAGTAATTCCGCATTTCCTCCTCGCCCTCGCTTTTTACAGAGCGCAGATAGGGAAGCGCGGAAACGAAAACCGCCTCCGACGCCTCGGTGATTCCCCCGCTCGAGGCGTGATACATAACGGAAATCGGCTCGCCGCCGTAAGCCATATACTCTCCGCGCGTATCTCGTTCGCACTCCGAA
Source organism: uncultured Oscillospiraceae bacterium (assembly GCA_964622905.1). Taxonomy (GTDB): domain Bacteria; phylum Bacillota; class Clostridia; order Christensenellales; family Aristaeellaceae; genus STF2-37. The sequence goes on from CAZUTB010000001.1 coordinate 3,096, forward strand.
AGGCGCTTTTCGTACATTTCAAACTCGGCGCCCCACTTTGCCCTTCTCTCGCTCTTTGTGATATAGCCCTGACAATGCGCGGAATCCGCGCAGATGTCAGCGCCCGAATGAAGCGCGCAGCCGCTCCCATTAAAAACGCGCATGGACGAGTAAGCCCGCGTTCTTGCGGCGAGCGCCTGAGCCTTCAAAGCCTCAAGATGATAGCTGGCGGGCATTTCAGCCGCAAGCGCGCCCACAATATACTCATCAAGGCTCATGCTGACCGTTCTTTTTTCGGACGGAATATAGACGCTTATCCGCGTCGGCTCGCTGACGGCAGCGCCCTTTCTCCCATCCGGAACGGGAGCGAAAAGGAAGAGCGCAACCAGCAATAGAAGCAGCGTCCCCGCAGCGACAGGCAGGCGGCAGGAGGAAATCAGGCGCATCAAAAACCTCCAAGCAATATGAGAAATACGGTAGAAACATGAAATAATGTATGCTGAGAATGGCAAAATAGCATTGAACTTTTAACAAACGGTGAATTTTGCGTCGGCGTTTGAATAGGCGCGCCCAATATGATATAATAGCTAAGGATTCATATATATGGCGCTTTGCGCGCAAAACGTCCGCGAAAGGCTTTATGCGGGCGCAGCGCGGGAAAGGACTGCAATATGGAAAAAAAGATTGCTATTGTAACGGATACCTCCTGCGATTTAACCACAGAACAGCTTCAGGAATACGGAATTGAGCTGATTCCTCTGCGCGTTGTCAACTCGTCCGGCGAATACCGCGACAGGCTTGATATTCAGCCCGAGGAAATATACGAAGTAATGAAGACGGACTTGCCGAAAACCAGTCTGCCGAACCCCGGCGACGTTTCGGCGCTTTACGACAGCCTTATTGAGCGCGGGTTTACCGACGTTCTGCATTTCTCCATTTCCTCGGGTCTGAGCGGAACCTTCAACATGGTCAGGATTGTCGCCGAGGAATATGAGGGACGCATCAGCATACGCGTGTTCGATTCAAAGACCCTGTCCACCGCCTTGGGAATGATTGTGCTTCAGGCGGCGAGGGATTTAAAGAGCGGAATGAGCATAGACGAGATTCTTGAGCGCAGTACGAAAATGCGCCAGACTCAGCTTGGAATGTTCATTATCAAAACGCTTGAGTACCTGCGCAAGGGCGGAAGAATCGGGCTTGTGGAGGGCGTTCTCGGAACGCTTCTGCAATTAAAGCCCATAGTTTTCGTTAACGACGACGGCATTTACCAGACGAGGGCTAAGGCGCGCGGCTGGTCAAGCGCGGTTGAAACCATGGTAAACGAAATCGTTGCAAAGTTCGGACGCAAGAGCGTCTGCCTTTCCGTTGTTCACGGCAACGCCAAGGAGGACGCGCAGAAGCTTCTCGATAGGCTCAAGACCATACTTGACGTGAAGGAAGGCTTTATTGCGCAGGTAAGTCCTGCGCTTGCGATACACACAGGTCCCGGGCTTCTCGGAATCATCGCCTCGGAAGCCTTATAAGTTAGGAGAATAGCATTGCAGCAGCCTGAAATAATTTCCCTGCAAAAAGACACGCGCTTTGAGGGCTTTGTTCTCGTGCGCTCCTCCGACCAGCGCGTCGGAAGCAACGGAAGCAAATATCTGGATATGACTCTCTGCGACAAGAGCGGCGATATTAACGCGAAGCTTTGGGACGGGAACACTCCCCCGCCGAAGACGGGCAGCATTATAAAGATTCGCGCCTCCGTTCAGGAATACAACGGGCATATGCAGCTGCGCGTTGAGAAAATGCGCGCGGTTATGGACAGCGATGATGTTGACATCGGCGCGCTTACGCCTGCCGCTCCCGAAAAGCCCGAGGATATGCTCGGCGAGATAATGGGTACTATTGACGGCATTTCAAACGGCGAAATGAGAAGCATAGTGAAGATCCTGCTTGCCCGCTGCGGTGAAAAGCTTATCTACTGGCCAGCCGCGTCAAAAATGCACCATGCTATGCGCTCGGGGCTGCTCTATCATACCGTGACAATGCTCCGCGGCGCAAAGGCGATTGCGGGCGTTTACACGGAGCTTAACAAGGATTTGCTCTATTCCGGAGTTATCATTCACGATTTGGCGAAAATTAGTGAAATGGAAAGCGACGAGATGGGCAGCGTTTCCGAATATTCCGTTGAGGGTCAGCTGCTCGGGCATCTCGTAAAGGGCGTGAGCGACGTGCGCTCCGCGGCTGAGGAAGCGGGAGTAACCGGCGAAATCCCCCTGCTGCTTGAGCACATGGTGATAAGTCACCACGGCTCGGCGGAGTTCGGCTCGCCGCGCCTGCCGATGTTCGCGGAGGCGGATGTGCTGCATTGGCTCGACATTCTGGACGCGCATATGTTCCAGTTCGCGGCAGCGGAGCAGAGAACACTCCCCGGCGGCTTCTCGGACAAGGTCTGGTCGCTTGAAAGACGAATCTACCGACCGGTTTTTGATTCGCAGGACGGCGCGGCGGCGGAGCAGAAGAGCGGAGATGACGCAGACAGCAGGACGCTGATATAAGCTGATTGAGCTATATGAGTTGTCAGTAATTTGAGATAAAATTATAAGTTATTTGAAAAGAGAACGGGCGGATGTGTATCCGCCCGTTCTTGTTAAAACCGATTGTTGCTTTGGGGAAGCAACGAAGGTGCTAGCCTCTTCATTTGAAATCCGCAGGGGT
>CAZUTB010000001.1:5787-22161 GCA_964622905.1 uncultured Oscillospiraceae bacterium
TTCATATATCATATCCTGACCGAGAGGCTGAAAGCCGAACAAGGAAATGATGCAAACTCGCGGCACGTCTGCGCAGCAGACGTGCAGCGAAAGCTTGTTAAAAACACTTTTTTGACAAGCTCAAACCGGCTGACCTTTCGGACAGCCGGTTTCTTCATATCAGTCTTTACAGGTGATATACTTGCTAAAGCTTTTTGCTTACTCGCCAACAGGCGCGTCGGTTGCTTCCGCTGCGGGCTCTTCCGTCGTGTCGGCGGCGGGCTCTTCGGTAGCGGCGGCAGCGGCGTCGATTTCAGCCTGAACAGCGTCAAGCTCGGCGTTGAAAAGCTCGGTGTAGGTGAGATTTGCGGCAGCCATCCACTCGTCGATTAGGGCGTAGTATGCATCCTCGCTCTTGGTGGTAAGCAGCGCGGCGCGGATGGATTCGCTAAGCTCCGCGGTAAGCTCTACGGGACCGGAAGGCACATCGCACAGGTACTTGAGGATATGAACTCCGCTGCTGCCAACGACAGGCTCGCCGACATCGCCGATGTTCTGGAGCTTAAAGGCAGCATCGCGGAAGGCGATATCATACATGAGCGAGTCAACGGCAACGGGATAGCCGTTAGCGCGGTAATCGGCATTGCTCATTCCGCTGTCAGCGCCGTACTCGTCAACAAGGGCAAGGAAATCCTCGCCGTTTGCAAGGCGGCTGTTAATATCATCAATCTTGCTCTGAACGGAAGCGAGAACAGCAAGGCGGGCAGCCTCGACCTGCTCCTCGGTTACGGGTTCTGCGGTAGCCTCGGCAGAAGGCTCGGCGGTAGCTTCAGCGGAAGGCTCGGCGTCCTCCTCCTTGGCGGCGGCGGCAGCCATCTGCTCGTCATAGGTATCCTTGAGATTCTCATAGGTTTCAAGGAGAGTATCGTCAACGGTGAGCAGGATGTGGATTATTCCGCGATAGCCCTCGGGCTGATAATAGGTTTCGTTGCCGGAATAAAGAACATTGTACTCATAATTGTAAACATCGCCGGAGTAGCTTTCGGTATCGGAAGCAAGCTGAGTATCATAAGCGGACTTTATTTCCTCATCGGTAACGGAGGCATCCTTGCCCGCATAGCTGCGAACGCGGTTATACATATCGTTCTCGCGGAGGCTCTCGAGGATTCCCTCAGCGGACATTCCGTATGCCTCGAGCATTGCAGCAGCGCTCGTGCGCGCCTCGGCAAGCTCCGCCTCGGTGGTGCCGGTGGCGAAATAGCTGGCGTACTGGTCAACATAGGCGTCGAACTCAGCCTGCGCCTCGGCAAGCAGAGCCGCCTCATCCTCGGCGGTGGAGGCAAGGATTCCAAGCTCCCCTGCCTTCTTTTCGATAACCTTCATCTGCGCTGCATAGTCAACAGCCATCGTAAGCAGCTGCTTCTTGATGCTTGGGTCGGCTACGTCAACTCCATAATAGGAGTAGTAATCGGTCATTTCCGTATAGATGGAATCAACATCGGCGCGGAGGATGTTAATACCATCCGCGGTTGCCATAATATCGTCGGTATTTCCTTCCGCCTGAGCGAAAGCAAAGAGCGACATAGCCATCACAAGAGCCATAACGAGCGCCGTAAACCTAAGGGATTTCTTCATAGTGCCAATCCTTTCTGAATCACACGGGTATTCCGCGCTTACAATGCGGCGCCGAGGGCAAGCCTTAAGCGCCGCGCTTTTTAGTAATTATCGCACTTTTCGGAAGCATACGCAAGCGAATTAAGGCTCTGCGACAAAATGTCACAAGGCGTTCACAAAACGCTCATACGAACGCTCAGTTTCCGCCGCCGAAAAGCGTGACCTCCTCGTCGCCGTCATCGGAGATTCCGATAACGACCTCATTTGCGTCAAGCGGAGCGGTTTCGCTGTTCTCTGCGCTCTCCGGATTCCCGCTGAACGCGGCGAGATAGCTTTCGTATTCCTCGGTGAACTCCTCAAGGCAAAGCCCCGACTCCATTATGTACTTAGCCGCCTCCTCGCCGACATAACGCAGATGCCAAGGCTCATACATAATCTTGGTAATCTCGGTTTTATCCTCGGGATAGCGGATGATGTAGCCGTACTCCGCGCAATGCTCCGCCATCCACTTGGCTTCCTTTGTAGTAGCAAACTTTTCATTGAAGCGCTTGCCTATCCATGCTTTACTGATAACGTCAACGCCAAGCCCCGTCTGATGGTCGCTAGACCCGGGATAGGCAACCGCGCCGTCATCATAGCCCATGCTCGCAAGGCGGTTTGAATACATGGTTTTCTGAGTGCGGTACGAGCGATAGCCGCTGTGCGCGTAAAGCGTTACTCCGTCCGCCTTAGCCGCGTCAAACATGGCGGAAAGCTTTTCGCTTGCGACTGTGCGCATCTGAATCGCAGTCGAGCTGGTCTTTTTCGCCTTTATCTTCACAAGGTCATCCGGAACATAATCGGAGCTGAGAAGCCTGTCCGGACTGGCAAGCGTTAAATAGCCTTCCTCGTTTTGCAATATTGAATACGAAACGGGGTAATCCCATACGGCGCTTTCATCCTCCGCAAGCGCGGCAAGCGGAAGAAGGCAAAGCAGCAGGCAAAGCAGTTTTTTCATCATTCAGCCTCCGAAGCGCTCTGAGCTTTAAGATAGGTTTCCACATATTCCTCATAGGGAATATCAAGCTCCTTGATGTTGGCAGCGTGCTCAAGCCCGACATAGCGGATATGCCAAGGCTCGTAGGAATAGCCGGTCACGTCCTCCCACTCCTTTTTATAGCGGAGAATGAAGCCGTAATCATAGCAATGCTCGGTTACCCATTTTCCCTCGTCAGTCTTGGCGAAATTAGCGTTGAGATATTGCTTGTTCGCCTTGCAGGTTATGTCAACGGCAAGCCCCAGCTGATGCTCGCTTGCTCCCGCGGGCGCGGACAAAAGCGACGCGCGCTGCTTGCCCATAGACTGAACCTTGTTATAGTAGATGGTTGCCTGCCGCGAATAGGAGCGATATCCGGAGGCGGCGATAAGCGTATAACCCGCCTCCTTCGCGTCCGCAAAAAGCTGAAGAAGCGCGTCGGCTGCGTCCTTGCGAAGCTCTATCTTTGCATCCTTGAACTTAACGTCAACCTTTACAAGGTCGTCCGGAACGTACTTCTTATCGAGCATATGCTCATGGTTGACGAGCATTGTATACTCATCGCCGATGGGGTTATAGGCTTCGTCCGCAAGCGCGGCGGCGGGAAGCAGAAGCATAAGCAGAAAAAGTAAAAGGGCAGCTTTTTTCATCGGGGGCGTTTGCTCCTTTCAGGGGTTATATCACAGACATAAACGAAAAAGAATCAGAAAATCATCCGCCCCTATTCGGCATAAATGAGCGCCAGCCGAACACAAACAGATGATATTTCCATAATAACTGCTTATTCCTCGCCGCTCGTATCTTCTTCCTCATCCTCAAAGGCGGAGGCGTCGTCTTCGATAACATCCTCGCCGTATTTGCGGATGACCGACTTCAGCTGCTCCTCGGAGAGCATTGCGGAAACGAGGGTAGCGTCGTCAAGATACTTTTCATCCTGAACCGCGCCTATCTCGTGAAGCGACGCTACAAGCGCCTGCTTGGAATACGGAACGCGAAGCAGGACAGAGCGGCTGAGCTTTGATATTACCGAGTCGATAGCCGAAAGCAGGCTGTCAACCCCGCTGCCGGTTTTTGCGGAAAGCTGCACAGCGCCTGCAATAACGGGCGGCTCTGTGACGGAATCGCATTTGTTCAGCGCCTCGATAACGGGCGTTTCGGAAGCGCCAAGCTCCTCTACAACCTCGCGCACAACCTCGTGCTGAGCAAGGCAGTCGGGGCTTGAAGCATCGGAAACGATTATCAAAGCGTCGGCAAGCTTTACCTCCTCCAGCGTTGAGCGGAAGGCGTTCACAAGGGAGTGCGGAAGCTTTCTGATGAAGCCGACGGTATCAACAAGCAGGAACTTTGCTCCGCTCTTAGGCTGAACAAGCCGCGAAACGGCGTCAAGCGTTGCGAAAAGCTGATCCTTAACATATACATCCGCGCCGCTTATGCGGTTCAATAGGGTAGATTTGCCCGCGTTGGTATAGCCGACAAGCGCGACAATCGGAACGCGATTCTTTTCGCGGGTACGGCGGCGCAGCTTGCGCTGGCTTTCAAGCTGCTCAAGCTCGCGGCGAACCTGCGTAATTCTCTCGCGGATGCGGCGGCGGTTTATCTCAAGCTTGCTCTCGCCCGGGCCTCTTGTTCCGATTCCGCCCGCAAGGCGGGAAAGCACAAGCCCCTGCCCGATAAGGCGCGTTCCCTGATAGGTCAGCTGCGCAAGCTCTACCTGCAGCTTGCCTTCCCTGCTCTGGGCGCGCTGGGCGAAGATATCCAATATAAGCGTCGTTCTGTCAACGACCTTTACATGAAGAATATCCTCAAGGTTTCTGTTCTGTATTCCGGTAAGCTCATCGTCAAAAATTACAACATCCGCGTCAAGGTTCTGGCAGAGCAGTGAAAGCTCCTGCGCCTTGCCCGAGCCGATATAGGTTGCTCCGTCCGGCTTATCGCGCTTCTGGAGCAGCTTCTGCATAACGCGCGCTCCTGCGGTTTCGGCAAGCCGCGCAAGCTCGGAAAGCGACTGCTCGCTCTCCATTCCCACAAGCACAGCCTTCTCCTCCGCCTCGGAGGTATCCTCACCCTCGCCCTTTGTCACAAGCTCCTCGGAGCGCTGAATCTCCTCAAGCCAATCCTCCTGCGGAAGCTTTCTCAGCGCAACAGGCCCGAAAACGCGCGTTTCAAACTCGCCCTTATCCATTTCGCCAAGGAATGCGGCGGAAGCGCCTGAGATTCTGCCCTCCTCGGTAACGCCAAGGGCGCAGATGGAATCAAGGCGCAGGGAGCGCATTGCGGAAAGGTCGATATCCGAAAGCTCGGGATTTCCGTTTGGATGAGTGTGAATGCAGCGAATACACGAAAGTCTGCGCTGATTGCGGCGCAGACGGAAATCGGTAAGCGGCACATTGCCTGAGCCGCCTATGGATATATCAACAATTTCGCCGTTTCTGCCGATGTACACGGAAACCTCGCGGTTCAGCCGCGCGGTGTATACGCCGAGAAGATTAGCGAGATCCTCGGAAACATAGATACCGTTTTCAATCTCCAAGTCATAGAGCATCTCCATTTCTTGGAGCATGGTTCTTCGGACGCCGTCAGTATTGCCGTGAATTTCGGGCATACTATCCTCCAGTCTTCTTTTTGCCTTGCATTCACGACAGCGCGGCTTTATACAGCCGCTTTCTCGGAATGCTTTTTCCTGTAATCCTCAACAGCCGCGTGAATCGCCTGCTCTGCAAGCATTGAGCAATGCATTTTTACGGGCGGCAGCCCGTCAAGCGCTTCTGCGACAGCCTTGTTGGTAAGCTCAAGCGCCTCGTCTATGGTTTTGCCTTTTACCATTTCCGTAGCCATGCTGCTGGTGGCAATTGCCGCGCCGCAGCCAAAGGTCTTGAACTTAACATCCGTTATTATATCATGGTCTACCTTAATTGTCATCTGCATAATATCGCCGCACTTGGCGTTGCCCACCGTGCCCGTTCCGTCGGGGTTCTCGATTTCGCCCACATTGCGCGGATTTGAAAAATGCTCCATTACCTTTTCGGAATATGCTTCCATAATTAATTCCTCCTTATGCCCTTTTGCAGTTCCATATAGGCGACATTGCGCGAAGCCGCTTTACAATCTCGTGAAGCGCCTTCAAAACCTCGGTCACTTCCTCGTTAGTGTTATCCCTGCCAAGCGAGAGGCGCAGGCTTCCGTGAGCCGTTTCATGCCTGAGTCCCAAGGCAAGCAGAACATGGGAGGGGTCAAGAGAGCCGGAGGTGCAGGCGGAGCCGCTTGAGCCTGCGATTCCCTGAAGGTCAAGGGAGAGCAGAAGCGCTTCGCCCTCGATTCCCTCAAAGGATATGTTTACATTGCCCGGGAGACGCTCTGTCGGGTGTCCGTTAAGGCGCGTTTCGGGTATGCTGCTCAGGATTTCGGTTATAAGCCTGTCCCGCATGGCGGCAATGCGCTTTGACGCTTCCGGCATTTCCGAAACAGCAAGGGTGATAGCCTCGCCAAGCCCGACGATAGCGGGAACATTCTCCGTTCCCGCGCGCTTTCCGCGCTCCTGCGCTCCGCCGTGAACAAAGTTTTCAAGGCGCGTTCCGCTCTTTATATAAATAGCGCCGATTCCCTTCGGTCCGTGGAACTTATGCCCCGAAAGGCTCAGCATATCGCAATTAAGCTCGCTTACGTCAACCGGAATTGCGCCGATTGCCTGAACCGCGTCCGTATGAAAGAGGATTCCGTGCTTTTTTGCAATCCTTCCTATCTCGGCGATAGGCTCAAGCGTCCCAACCTCGTTGTTGGCAAGCATTACGGAGATAAGCGCGGTATCGGGGGTGATTGCCTTTTCCACATCCTCGGGGTTTACTCTGCCGTACTCGTCAACGGGCAGATAGGTAACCGACGCGCCGCGCTTTTCAAGGTACTCTGCGGTATGCAGAATAGCGTGATGCTCAATTGAGCTTGTGATGAGATGAAACCTTTCCTTCTTCCGCGAGTCAAAAGCGCCCTTGAGCGCCCAGTTGTCGCTCTCCGAGCCGCCCGCGGTGAAATAGATTTCATTAGGCTTAGCGCCTATTGCCGCCGCCACCTGCCGACGCGCGTTCTCGACAGCCTTGCGCGCCTCGCGCCCGAAGGAATGGATGCTGCTGGCGTTGCCGTAAACCGCCGAGAAATAAGGGAGCATTTTTTCAAGCACGCGAGCATCCGTTCCGGTCGTCGCGGCGTTGTCCATGTATATCCTGTCCATAATAACCCTCCGCTGCGGGCGGTCTTTCCGTCCGCGTTCATATCATACTATTTTACTAGGATATTGTCAATACTCTATCGCACTTTCTGCGCAGTACCTTTTATTTCGGAAAATTTTGTAGTACAATAGGATAAACAAATGAGGGAGGCGGGCAGAATGGAGCATATAGAGGTAATTCTGCCCGTTTCGATGCTCATATTTACGCTGATACTCGCTATCGCGGCGGCGCTGATAATATACAGAGCGCGCGCAAGGCAAGCCGAGAAGCATCTGCGCCTAATGGACATCTATTCGCCAATGCTGGACATGATGTACACGGCTAAAAGGCACATCATTGAGGAGGTCATCCTTCGCTCGGATGAGTTCTCGATAACGCTTCTCAATCATCCCGCAATGCTAAAGCCCCTTGATATTACGGCTTACAACCCGCCCTACCTTAATAATCATCAGCTAAGGGCGGCGGAGCAATGCATAATAAAAATGCTGCATCGCCTTGGGAATCCAAAGCAGTACAGCTACACAAAGAGGCTGGAGAAAAACGCCTTGGGGCAGCTGCGTCTGGTTTTCTACTTCACCATAACCGCCGATTATAAGGAGATTGTTTCGCACCCTATTTCAGCATCGCGCCGCTCTTGATAGGGTGGTCAAGGCGCGTTTCGACATACCTTCTGAGCAGGAGCAGCGGAGCATCCTTTTCGGGAAGGCGTGTAAACTCGTCAAGCCCGCCGCGAATAACGGAGCGCATCCATTCCTCCGCGCCGACGCTTATCCTTTCGGCGCTCTCCCTATGCTCCGCGCAAACCACGCCGCCCGCGGAAATATCGAAATAGACGCTGCCCTCGGGCAGCTTTTTCATGCATACGGCACAATGGTTCATTCGCGGGGTATAGCCGAGCGCGGAGGCATATGAAAGCAGGAACGCGGAGGTAATCGCAGTAAGGCTTTCCTGCGAATACTCCATATACGCAAGCGAGCGAAGCAGAAGATAATAAAGCTCCTGCTGCGGCTGAGCGCTCTGCGCCGCCTCCCTACACAAATCGCAGAGGTAGACCGCAGCGGTAAGCCTGTCCACATCAAGCCGCAAATCGTAAAAATCCTGCGCAGCCTCGGCGGAAACAAGCTGATACTTATCCTTATTCTGGTACAGCACAAATTCTCCGGTAACGAACATTTCGCTCACGGAATGCAGAGAGCTTGATAGCCTGCGGCAGCCCCTGCTCATAACGTCCAGCTTGCCTAAGGAAGGCGAAAGCAGCGTGAGCATTCTGTCGTTTTCGCGGTAATTTGAATACCTCAGGACGACCGCCTGAGTTGTTACGGAGGGCATATCAGCGACTGCCGCCAAGGCAGAAAACGGCAAGAGTTCCGGGTCCCGAATGCGCGCCGATAATAGGTCCGATATAGCCAATCTCGACATCCTTGCAGCCTGTAACCTTTATAAGCCTTTCCCTGAGCTGCTCGGCTTCCTCAAGGCAGTCGCCATGCCCAAGGTACAGAACCTGCTCCTTCAGATTTATCCCGCTCTCGGCGATTCTGTCCGCAAGCGCGTGCATTGCGCGGCGGCGGCCCTGAACCTTTTCTACGGGGATAAGGTGTCCCTCATCGTCAACCTTAAGGACGGGCTTAATCTTAATCATTGTGCCGAGAAACGCGCTTGTGGCGGAAACTCTGCCGCCGCGCTTCAAAAACATCAAATCGTCAACGGTAAACCAGTGAATCAGGTGCTTCCTGTTCTCCTCCGCCCATTCCGCCGCTTCCTTCGCGCTCATTCCCTCCGCGCGCTTTTCAATTACATAGCGGAGCAGAAGCCCCTCGCCGCGCGAGGCGGAAAGCGAGTCCACAATATAGATTTCGGCATTCGGATACTTCTCGGTAATCATGTTTCGCGCTACAACTGCCGCGCCGTAGGTTCCGGAAAGCCCGCTTGAGAACACAAGGCAGAGCACAGGCGTATTGCTTTGCGCAAGCGGCTCGAATATTCCGTAATACTCAAGCATATTTATCTGCGTTGTGGTGATTATTTTTCCGTCGCGCAGCTCCGCATAAAGAGCCGCAATCTTCTCAGGCTCAAGCGGCGCCTGCCAGTCCTTTCCGTCCAGCGTATAGCTCATGCGGATATATGTCATGTCGTCTACGCTGCTCAAGAATTCCTTGGTAAGGTCAGCGCAGGAATCGGCGACAATGTGAAAAGAATGCATTGAAATACCTCCATGTTAATAATAGCAATTAATGATAGCAAATAAAGCGATGTACGTCAACGACTGCAAGGGCGCGCAAGCAGAGCCGAATCTACTCGCAGTCAAATATAGCCTTTTGAGCGACGCAAGAACCGTATTTTTCCTTCCATTCAAGGTGCATCGCGGAGGAATCGTAGGCTTCCAGTGCTTCCCTGTCCATGGTAATGACAATCATTATGTCATAGCGGTTAGGGCGCGCAACGATATTGCCGCAAACGGAAACGGAGTGAACGCCCGCAAGCTCCGTTGAGCGCATGAAAAGGCGCTCTACCTCGTCAAAAAGCCCCTTGCGTGCCTTAGCCTCGTCGGTGAGTTTTACCAGAATATAGTGCTTCATTCTTCATCAGCCGTCCTTACAAACGTAATGCTTATCATCATTCTCTTCTTTGTTCCGCCAAGCGCGGTGACAACGCAGGAAAGCGGAATAACGCTGCCGCCCTCCGATTTGCGCTTAATCTTACAGCGGACGCTGTCGCCGATAAGCCATGCCTTTTTGATTGCCGCGGAGAGCGCGTTTCTGTCCTCGGACAGAACGAAGTCCATGTTATCGGAGGCGCTTTCGCCGCGCGCTGCCGCGTCATCCATTCCAAGCACATCAAAATACTCGCGGTTTGAGCGCAGAAGCTCCAGCTGCCCGTCGCTGTATTCATAGATTCCGAAGCCGCCGCTCGCGCCCTCGATAAGCTTTGTTATCAGCTTATTTCCGCCCATAAGCAGGTGCAAGTCATCCGCATTCTCCGTTTCGGGAGCGCTGGGGCGAACGAAATACGGCTGGCTTACAAGGCGGGTTATAAACTCCTCGCGCGGGAGCGGCTTTGAGTAATAGTAGCCCTGAATAATATCCGAGCCAACCGTGCGCAGGAAAGCCACCTGCTCGCGGGTTTCAACGCCCTCGGCGACTATTGAAAGTCCCATCCACTTAGCCATTCTGACAACGGAGGTTACCATCGTTCCCACCTTTCCGCCCTTTTCCAAGCCGGAAAGGACCGTCATATCAACCTTCAATGTGTCAACGGCGATATCCGTGAGAATGTTGAGCGAGGAATAGCCGCTTCCGAAATCATCGACCGATACTGTAAAGCCGCGCTCGTGCAGGCGGTCGATAACTCGGCCTATCAAATCCGAATCCGCGCGGAAGGTGGACTCCGTAAGCTCGACCTCGATATACTTGGGGTCAACCTTCTTGCTTTCAAGTATAGCCGCCATTCTGTCAGCAAAGCCGTCGTCAAAAAGATGAGCGCGCGAGAAATTGACGGAAACGGGAACGGGTGAAATTCCGGAGGCAATAAGCCCGGAGAGCATATCGCACACAATCGAAAGCACATAGAAATCCAGCTTCATAATCTGCCCGTTGCGCTCAAAAAGCTCTATAAAGCGCGCGGGAGGGATTATTGTTCCGTCCGGCTTAATCCACCTGACAAGCGCCTCGGCGCCGACAATGCATTCGGTATTGGTCTGATATTTCGGCTGATAGTAGGCGACAAACTCGCCGTTTTCCATAGCGTCCTCTTGGTCGGCAACCAGCTTTGCGTCCTCAAGGCGCTTAAGGAACATTTCCTCGCTGTATATCCCTATATGCGTTTCATAATTGCCCTTTACGCTTTCCTTTGCGGCGGTTGCCCTGTCGTACATAGCGCTTACGGGTATAGAGGTATCGGTTATCTCATAAACGCCGTAGGAGATAAGCACGCTGAAGCCCCTGCTGCCAAGCGCCTTCTCGCCCGATGAAAAGCGGATGCGCTCGACAATTTTATCTATGCTCTTATCCGTCATCAGAATAGCGAAATTATCATCGCTGTATCTTGCCGCCGCCTCATTGCTCCTAGTGGCAGCCTTAGCCTCGCGCGCGATAATTCTGAGCAGGTCGTCGCCCGCCTGCGTTCCGTTTACGGCGTTGTACATACTGAAGGAATTGACGTCAAACGCGATAAGCGCGGTAACGCGCGGCTTCTGCGCCGTCTTTAAAAGGTCGCCCACCCAGTTTTCAAAGCCGTTTTTGTTGAGCAGTCCGGTAAGCGGGTCGTACTCCGCAATATAGCTGAGCTTTCTGCGCGTTTCAGCCTCCTGGTCAATATCATTGAAGGTTATAAGCACCTGCGGCTTGACTCCGCCAAGCAGCGTGCGCATAATCTGCACCCTGAACCAGTGCAGCTTGCCCTCGCTGTTTCTTAGCTTTGCGGTTACGGAGGAGCGCGGAGAGGCGGCGTTTTCGGAAGCCCTCAGAATAAGCGCCTTAATCTGCTCAGTTTCGTTTATGTCGGCAACCTCGTCCTCGGTAAATATCTGCCATATCGGTCTGTGGTCATAGCTGCCCCTGAGATAGACGGACGCCATATCCGAATAGGTGAACTGACCCGTCTGCGGAGCGTAAGCGCAGACCACCGTTCCGGTAGCCTCAAGCACGCTTGCGTACCTTTCCTCGGTTTCGCTCTGCATAAGCAGGTAGCGGTTCTGAATGCGCAGCCTTTCGTTCTCAACGCGGTTTATTGTGCTGCTTACCCTTGTAACGATAGCCCTTTCATCCGCGCTTCTGCATATATACTCGGCAGCGCCAGCCTCTGCCGCTGAAACCACCGCGTTTTCATCATTTTCCTTTCCGATAACGACGGCGGGAATAGCGGAAAGCTCGCGCTGGCGGGAAATCTCGCTCAGCATAGAGCGCCAGTCCATATCCGGAACGGTTTTGCTGATGATTATAAGAGAAAACTGCTTTGTGCGAAGCGTTTCAAGCGCTACAATTCCGCTTTTCTCCACCGCAATCGAAAAGTCCTGCGAAAGCGCTCGGGACAGCGTTTCGCCTTCTTCCCTGTCATCGCTTACAACAAGCACTCCGCGCTTTGGCGCTTCGCTTTCGGATTCGGGAATATCATTGAGAATATGCTCGTGCGCGTCAAGGGACATCTGCGAGGTATAGAAGGTGTAGCCGCCCCTTCCATGCTCCTTTGTGCTGTAAAGCGCCGCGTCAGCCATTCTGTAAAGCTCGGCAAAGGAGCGCGAATCCTCGGGCGCAAGCGCCGCGCCGAAGGAAGCGCTGACAACAACGTCATCGCTCAGGGTCTTTTTCAGCTTTTCGGATATTGCCTCCAGCTTTCGGGCAACAAGCTCGCGCCCGGGAACGCCGTGCATGCATATCATGAACTCATCGCCGCCAAGCCGCCCAATCAAATCCTCCTGCCGAATTACGGAGCGGACGGCGTCCATGGCTTCCGTCAGAATCTTATCGCCGACGGTATGCCCGAAGCGGTCGTTTATAAGCTTGAAGTGATCCATATCCATTATGCAGAGCGCAACCTTGGTATCGCCGCTTCTTGCAAGCACGGCGCTGGCGCTTCCGATAAAGGTTGCGCGGTTGAGCGCGCCGGTCAGCGCGTCATGCTCGGAGCGAGCCTTAACAGCAAGCTGCTCGCGCTTCTCCGCGTCAATATCGCGCGAAACCATGAACGCAAGCACATCGTTGGTTTCGCTCTGTGAAACATGCTGGAGAGCGTGGCGAACCCAGCGCTCGCCGCTCTGCGTGAAATGGCGGCACTCAAGGGTGAAGGTGCGGTTGTTTGCGTAGAAGCTGTCCAGAAGGAAGGAGCGCTGGAAGAGCGCCGAATACGCCTGCCTGTCCTCCGGCGCAATTCCCGAAAGCCGCTGGCTGACGCGCTCATCAAAGGTGAAGCCGTGCGGGAACGGGGGAAGCAGCGAGCCCCTTACATCCTTGCAGGTGTTGTTGCTCAAATCGCATTCAACTATAAGTATTTCATCATCGTCAACGCTGTCCGTTTCAAGGCGAAGGCGCTCGTAGGCCAGCTCCCGCTCGCGCTGCTCGGTAACGTCGCAGCAGGTAATAACCGCGTACTGCGGCTTTCCGTTTTCCATGAAAACGTCGGTAAAATCCGCCTTGTACCAGCGGAATTCGGCGTCCTCGCCGGCGCGCTTTCGTATCACCGCGCCGCCCTTATGCTCGCCGCCGATTATCTTTGCATAAAAGCTTTTGTAGGTTTCTATGGATTCGGGTGCAATAATCCCCTTTTGAACAGCCGATTCGGGAATGTTTTCGGATACGGATTTCTCCGCTTCCTTATCGCTTAAGCGCGAACGCTTTTCAAGCCGCTTCTCCGCAATATCGTAGCGGAAAATATCCTTATCGCTCTGCTCAAGGGCGATTCGGCTTTCCTCCTCGCTCATTCGGAGCTTTTCCTCCGCCGCCTTGCGCGCGGAAATATCAAGTATAACGCAGGTGGCAATGCTCCTTTGCCAATCGGCTGAGAAGCGAATCAGCATCCAGCGATACTCGCCCGACGCAGTTAAGACCCTTGCCTCGATGCTGTACAGCTTATCCCTGACGTCGATATGCTCGCGCATCTCCCGAGCAACGCGCTCCCTGTCCTCGGGCATAACGCTTACTGCCGCAAGCCCCGCATCCGTGACCTCCTTTTTCTTTCTGCCGAAAACGCGGGTAAACTCCTCGTTGACATATACGCAGTCGTAGGGGCGCACCGCCATAAACTGGCACACGCAGGCGGGAGTTGAGGATGAAACGCGCGCTATGCTCTCGGCGGAGGCAATCATATCAACCGCCCGCCTCAGCTCGCCTACGCACATTGACAAAAGGAAGATAACCATTCCGACAGACACAATGGAGGTAACGGACGCGCCGCTGATAACGCCGCTTAAGGCAAGCGCAAGGAGCGAAAAGAATGCGAGCGCAAGCATTCCGGCAATCATATAGCGCAGATCGCGGTTGCCGTATTTCCTCTGCTCAAGCGCGGCTATAACCACAGCCGAAAGAGCCGAAACAATCATTACCAGCTGTGTAAGCCAGAGCGTAGAGGGATAGGCGAAAGAATTAAGGCACATCCAGAGGGTATCAAGAAAGAAAAGCAGCTCGCTCAGGGCGCACAGGAGCATCGGAGCGCGCGAGTAATGCGGCGCAAGCTCCGCGATAAACAGGCAGAAGGGCACGGGAATAAGCGCAAAGAAGACATACTTGGCAAGCCGCCATGTAAGCTCGTTGCGGAAAAGGTCGTTTATAGCGCCGCTCTCGTAAAGAATCCAAAGCCCCATAAGGAGAACGAACACGGAAAGATAGAGAAGCGAGGCGCGGCGGGTGGTTTTCGAGCGCCGCCCGATTATAACCGCGCCCGAAATAAGGCAGAGCGAAAGCACAGCAAGCAGCGAGAACATGAGAATTGAAAACACCTGCTGGAAGGGCGAGATATATGCAGGCGATGAAAAAGGCTCGCTTTTCAGCACTCCTGTAAAGGAAAGCGCAAGCAAGCACAGCGCGGATAAAAGCTCCGCGTAAAGCACGCGAGTCAGAATGCCGCGAAGTTTTAATGAGGAGCCCGATTTGAGAAAAGAGCCGCGCATCAATGCGCCTCCTTCTGCCCCAAAAACATGAGGCGGGCTTTTGAGCTGCCAAAGAGAGCCTTAGAGCGGTATATTTCCGTGCTTCTTTGCAGGATTGTCGCTTTTTTTCAGGCGCAGAACGTCAAACGCTGCTGCAATTTCGGCGCGCGTTTCGGCGGGCGCGATAACCTTATCGACAAAGCCGCGCTGCGCGGCAATCCACGGATTCATAAACTTATCCTCATATTCCTTGACGCATTTTTCACGCTCGGCGGCAGGGTCTGCGGCGGAGGCGATTCTGTGCTTGAATATGATGTCGGCAGCGCCCTGAGCGCCCATAACCGCAAGCTGAGCTATCGGCCACGCAAGCACGGTATCCGCGCCCATTTCCTTGCTGTTCATCGCGATATACGCGCCGCCGTAAGCCTTTCTGAGAATGAGCGTCACCTTGGGAACGGTAGCCTCGGAGAAGGCATAGAGCAGCTTTGCCCCATGGCGGATAATGCCCATCGTTTCCTCCCTGAGCCCCGGAAGGAACGCGGGAACATCGACAAGCGTAAGAATGGGAATATTGAAGGAATCCGAAAAGCGGACGAAGCGGGCAAGCTTATCGGACGCGCCGCAGTCCAGAGCGCCGCCCATATACGCGGGCTGGTTCGCCACAACGCCCACGGTGCAGCCGTCAAGGCGGAAGAAGCCGCACACGGCGTTTTTAGCAAAATCCGCCTGCACCTCAAGAAAGCTGTCCTTATCCGCTATTGCCGAAACAACCTCGCGGACATCGTAAGCCTTGCGGGGATTATCGGGAACTTTATTTATAAGGGAAGCCGAATCGTCGCAGCTTCTTCCGAAAACGCGCTCGGGCGCGGAGGAATTATTCTGCGGAAGGTAGGATAAAAGCCGCCTTACACCAAGGAGGCATTCGCGGTCGTCGTCATAAACAAAGTGGCATACTCCGCTCTTTTCCCTGTGCATTTCCGCTCCGCCAAGCTCCTGCGCCGTAACAGTTTCGCCGGTTACGGATTTGACAACCTGCGGACCGGTGATGAACATAAGCGAGGTTTCCTTAGCCATGAAGATAAAATCGCATATCGCGGGCGAATAGCACGCTCCGCCTGCGCAGGGACCCAGTATAACCGCAATCTGCGGAACAACTCCGGAAAGGCGGGTATTGCGGAGGAAAATTCCGCTGTAGCCGCTCAGGGAGCTTACGCCCTCCTCTATCCTCGCTCCGCCGCTGTCCTCAAGCTGAATAAGGGGCGCGCGCATTTTTTCCGCCATATCCATAACGGCGCAGATTTTCTTTGAATGGTATTCGCCCAGCGTTCCGCCTATTACGGTGAAATCCTCGCTGTACACAAAAACAAGGCGTCCGTTTATCTTGCCCGCGCCCGTAATAACTCCGTCGCCCGGAGCGCTCTTTTTATCGGCGTCAAAATCCGTTATGCGGGGCATTATCATATCCCCGATTTCGGTAAAGGTTCCCTCGTCAAGCAATATTGAAAGCCGCTCGCGCGCCGTCAGTTTGCCCTTGCGCTTCTGCGCCTCAATGCGCTCCGTTCCGCCGCCCGCCTCAGCCTCTGAGCGGCGGCGCTTAAGCTCGTCCAGCGCCGTATCCCACATTTATCTATTCCTCCCGCTCTCACACAAGCGCAAAATTCTTTCTATTGCATTCTATAAATACCACGCATATTCCTGCAAAGCGGAATCTGCCGAATCTTTTTTTGAACAGAAAGTGCAACGCATGGTATACTCTAGGCGTTATCATGTATGACCGCCTCAAAAGGGCGGCAGCGGGAGTGAGGAGATATAATGGCGCCCGTATATCTTCTCTTGCTTGCTCAAACCGAGAGCCAGCGGGAGTTCATCGAATCCGCCTATGTGGAATATCACCGTCTGATGTACTATCAGGCGTATCTCGTTACGCATTCTCCGGAGGATGCGGAGGACGCAGTCAGCGACGCGCTTGT
>CAZUTB010000002.1:0-19877 GCA_964622905.1 uncultured Oscillospiraceae bacterium
TATCACGCAGAAATCGGAATTGCAACGACGCCGTCAGCCATGTGAGGGCTGCAAGGAAATATATCGCCGCCAATATAAACGGCGTGAAGGAGAACGTTCGTCATAGCCTCCTCCATGCCGCCGCCGAAGGCGTAACAGCAGGCGAAGTCAGCAAACGGCGCTGAATCTCGTTTCCGAAACTCAGCGCCGCAGACGTGGCTTATTTGCTGCCCCTTTATTATCAAGTTCCTTTTGCCTTTGAATGAACTCCGACGGCTTTATCTAAGGTCAATGAAGGTGCGCAGCTTTTCCTTTGCAGCTGTCGGGCGTTCCTTCGCTTACATGATAACCACTATTTCGTTCTTCTCTCCGAGCTTGTCGGCGGGAATGTGAAGTCCCTGCATTTCTATGCCGTTAAGGGTAAGGCGCGAGGGCTTGCCCTGCTTGTGCGCCTTGTTGTCAACGGTAATTTCAAGCGTATGACCTCTGAACTGCTTCGTCATCTTAAAGCCGTCCCAGTCTGCGGGGATTGCGGGCGAAATGGTGATTCCGCTTACATCGGGGCGCAGACCGAGGATGCCCTCAACGCAGCCGACCATAACGGTTGTTGCCGTTCCGGTGAGCCAATGCACATGGGCGCGGCCGTGCATCGGGCTTCCCGCGCCCTCGATGAACTGACCGTGAACATAAGGCTCTATCACGCGCAAATCGGCGTTATCGTTGAAGCTGGAGGGGCTTGATTCCTTGAAATAGCGGAACGCGTTTTCGCCGCGCCCGAGCAGACCCTCGGCGAGAATCGCCCAGCCCTGAGGCTGGCAGAAAACGCCGCCGTTTTCCTTGGTGTAGGGGTTGAAGAGGAGCATATTCGCTCCGTCAAAGGCGTGCTTTTCATAAGGCGGCGCCATAACCACAACACCGTATTTCGTGTTGAGCAGCTTCTCAACGGAATCCATTACGGTATCGCCAATCTTTTCGTCAACCGCTCCGCTGATAACAGCCCAAGACTGCGGATTGAGCCACATGGACGCCTCGGGGTCCTTCTTCGAGCCGATAATCTGACCCCATTCGGTTATTCCGCGAATGAAGCGGTCGCCCTCGAAGCAGTCGTTCATCAGCACCGCCTTGAGCTTCTCCATGCTTTCGGCAAGGTACTTCTGATACTCGGTATCGCCTATGCAAAGCTTCTGCATAACCGCCATTGCGTAGTAGAGCTGGAAGGCGCAGAAGGTGCTTTCACCCTGAGCGCCAAGGCGCAGGCAGTCGTTCCAGTCCGCGTGCAGACCCGCGGGCATTCCGTGAGGTCCGGAGTGCGTCATTGAGAAATCTATTGCGCGCTTGAGATGCTCAAGCACAGTTCCCTCGTCCTTATCGGCAAAGGGGATAACCTCGCTGAGATAGTCGGTGTTTCCGGTCTCGGCAACATACTTGAAAACGGTGGGGAAGAGCCAAAGCGCGTCGTCTGCGCGGTAATGCGGATGGCCGGTTTCGCGCACATAGCTCTCCTGCTCCGGAGTGTCCTCGTGACCGGCATTGTGAGTATATTTGACGAGCGGCAGCCCTGCGCCGCGATGCACCTGCGCCGAAAGCATGAAGGTAATCTGCTTCTTTGCCATTTCGGGGTCAAGGTGGATAATTCCCTGAATATCCTGAACGGTGTCGCGGTAGCCGTAGCCGTTGCGGTCGCCGCAGTATATGAGCGAGGCGGCGCGGCTCCAAACGAAGGTGGTAAAGCACTGGAACGCGTTCCAGGTGTTCACCATCGCGTTGAAGTTCTCGTCCGGCGTTTCGATATGCAGCGCTGAAAGCTCGCCGTGCCAGTAGCTTATAAGTTCCGCCTTTTCCTTTTCGACCGTGGAATGAACGTCCTTGTAGCTGTCAAGCAGCTTTCTCGCTCCGCTCTTTCCGTACTGCGCAAGCAGAATCGCAATCTCCTTCTCCTCGCCCGCCTCAAGCACAAGCGTCGTTTGCAGCGAGCCGCAGGGATTGCCGTTGTAGTTAAGGGTGTTATCACATTTTCCGTCAATTACCGCCTGCGGTTTGTCAAAGCGGTTGCGCCCGAGGAACTGCTCGCGCCTTCCGGTGTAGCTTTCCACCTTTGCGCCCGCAAGCCCGAGGAAGCGCTCGCTCCCGTTCTCGCCGTTTGCGCCAACATGGCAGTTTTCGTTTATATGCTCAAGCAGGAAGTCGCCCTCAAAGCTGGTTCTGGTTATGAACTGCGTGTATTGCAGGTTGACCAGATCCTGATGGTAGAGGCTTTCGCAGGTGAATTCGCAGTAGGTGAATACGGAAATCTCGCGCTTCTTTCCGCTCTCGTTCTTGAGCCTAAGCCGCCATACCTCGTGGGTTGCGCCCTTGGGAACATAGTAGAGCACGGAGCTTTTGATTCCGCTGTACTCGCTTTCGATTTCGGTGTAGGCAGTTCCGTGTCGGCATACGGTCTTGTATTCGCTGAGCGGCTTCTCTACGGGACGCCATGCTGCCGACCAGAAATCGCCGCTCTCCCTATCCCTCAGGTAGAGGTATCTGCCCGGCTCGTCAAACTGGTTGAAGCTGTAGCGCAGAATGCGCCCCGCCGCTCCGGACTTGACAAAGCTGTAGCCGCCCGCATTCTGTGTAACTATTGCGCCGTAGGCGGGAGAACCGAGGTAGTTTGCCCAGGGCGCGGGTGTGTTGGGGTTCGTTATCACATACTCGCGCGCCTTCTCGTCAAAATAACCGTATTGCATATTAAGCCTCCTTAAAGGATTTGATTCATGTATTCTTGCGATAAAAATAATAGCATATTTCGTGAAAATTAACAATATCTATGCGCATGAAACGTTTTGTTTTTTTATGATAATTCGCGGCAGACGCTTTGCCTTCCCTGCGCCTGCCGCTGAAACCTAAATGTATTATGTCGTTTTACCGTATGGTTCAGCCGTTTTTGCTTACAACTCTGTCGTAATCATAGCCTCTGTCGCTGCTTGTTTTTACGGGCAGAAGCTCAAAGTATACAACCGCGTTGGGCGAAAGCGTAAGCGCAAAGTAAACCTTGCCGTCCTTTGCCGAGAGGCGCATTGTTCCGAGATCGGGAACGGCGCTTTCGCGCAGAAGCTCCACCTGCTCCTTGCTCGGGGAGGACGGCTCGCCCATATCATGCCAAACCTTGAGCGGGTTGCAGCTGCTTTCGTCAACCGTCTTGACCATAAGGCAGTATTCCTTTTCATCGGCGGGCAGCGTTAAGGAGAAATTCAAGTCGTAGCGCTCGTCCTCCATCTGCAGATTCCAGATTACGCCGTTATAGCCGCCTTTTTTCCTGCACACAACGCTCTCGTCCGTCTTTAGCACGCATTTGCCTGTAAGCGCGTTGAAGAACTTGAAGGTGTAGAAGGTCGGCTTTTTGATAAGCCCGTTCGTCACAAGCCCGAAGCCGCCGTAGAAGGGAGTGAAGGGCACTCCCGCCTCCTCGAAAACGTCGCCGAAGGTCCAGTAGGAGTAGGAGGCGTTGTCGTTTCCGAGCATTGAAAGCTGCGCGGCAATATGCGCGGCGTTCATGTTGGTGTCATGCAGCGGGCTTTGCGGGGTGTAGGAGGTGTTGAACTCGGTTATCATTATCTTCTTTCCTGCAAACTGCGGGAAGCTGTCTATGATGACTCTGGTGGTGTGAAGCTGCTCTATTCCGCTTTTCGGCTCTACAAGCTTATTGTAGCGGTAATGCCCTGCGTTTTCGGGGAAATTTATCGTGTAGTGGTGGCGGGTTATGAAGTCGGGATTCAGCTGCTTTTCCGCGCAGAACTCAAGGAAGGCGCGAATCCACTTCTCATCCGTTCCGCCGCATACGGCAGGACCGCCGACGCAGAAGCGCTCATCAAACGCCTTTATTGCCCTGAATGTAATCTCAAAAAGGTGGAAATATGCGGGCATATCCGCGTCCTTCCAGAAGCCCGGGAGGTTCGGCTCGTTCCAGACCTCAATAGGCCATGTTACCGCCTCGTCCGCCCCGTAGCGCTCCATAAGGTGCGAAAGCGTTGCAATAACAAGGTTTGTCCAGCCCTCGTCACTCTTAGGCGGAGTAGTGTTGCCCTTCCAGTAAAACAGCGTCTGCTCGCCGCTTGCAAGCTTATAGGGCATAAAGCCCAGCTCAAGGAATGGGCGAAGCCCAAGCGAAATATAGTCGTCCATCACCCTGTCAAGATAGGTGAAATTGTACTCGACCTTTTCCTCGCCGTTTTCGTCCGTATACGCCTGATAAATCGCCATATCGTCCGAAAAAAGCCCGTGGCCGCGAATGTGCTTGAAGCCTATTTCGTCCTGTACTATCTTGAGCTGGTCGTGGTATTCCTTTTGCAGGGCAAGCCCCATTCTGCCCGTCCCGACGCAGTCGTCCACATGGTTGTTGAACTCCGCTTCGGCGCCCTTTTCTACCGTGTATTTCGCTTTTATCATTATTATCGCTCCTCAGCACGGGTAAATCCCGCTTTCCTAATATATCATATCAGAAGCCTCGGCGCATTTACAGCGTCAATATTGCCGTAATATTCGTAAATATTGCTCAAAAGCGCTTGCGCCGCATGACCGCGCGCCGAATGCGCCGCTTGATTTTATAGTGAAAATAGTATACCATGTTGCGTAGAGGAGTGCGCTTTCCGGATAGGGTTGCTTGCGAGCCTTTTGGCGCGATTTTTTCTGCGGAGCGCATCCGATGTGATTTGTTTGGAGGGACGCTTGTGGCGCAGTACCATCGCGTATTGGTAAAGCTCAGCGGCGAGGCGCTTGGGCTTGACGGAAAGCTGTTTGACCATGTAATGATAGAGCGCGTCGCGCATACGATAGCGGAGGCGGCGCAGAGCGGAACTCAGATTGCCCTCGTTGTCGGCGCAGGCAATATATGGCGCGGACGGCAGGGCCCGAGCGCTAATATGGACGCGGTGCTTGCCGACCATATGGGAATGCTCGGAACGCTTATCAACTCAATAGCAATGCAGGACGCGCTAATCTCGCAGGGCGTTGCTGCAACGGTTATGAGCGCCGTTCCCGTAGGGCGCTTTGCCGTGGATTACAACCCAATAGAAGCGCGCCGCCGCCTTGACGCGGGCGAGGTTCTGCTTTTCGCCTGCGGAATAGGCAATCCGCTGTTCTCGACCGATACCGCCGCCGCAATGCGCGCAATAGAGATAAAGGCTGACGCGCTTCTGCTTGCCAAGAACGTTGACGGCGTTTACGACGATGACCCGAGGAAGAACCCTTCGGCGCGCCTTATAAGGGATATAACCTACCGCGAGGCGGAGCGCCGCGCCCTAAAGGTTATGGATACCGCCGCGCTTGTGCTCTGCCGCGAGAACAATATGCCCCTGACCCGCGTTTTCGCGCTTTCCGAGCCGGACAACATCCTCAGAGTGCTTGAAGGAAACGACGCGGGAACCTTCGTGCATCCATAACAAAAAGCAAAACTATAAATAGAAAGAGGAGAGCTTTATGACGACCAAGGAAATCATCGAAAACGCCAAGACGAAAATGGGCAAGACCATTCAGGTGTACAAGAATGATATGGCTTCCCTCCGCGCCGGACGCGCAAACCCGCAATTGCTCGACAGAATCTCCGTCGATTATTACGGGACGCCCACGCCCATCAATCAGCTGGGCAATATTTCTTCCCCCGAACCGCGTATGCTCGTAATTTCGCTCTGGGACGCCAAGGCAATCAAGGATGTTGAGAAGGCTATCCTCAAGAGCGACCTGGGAATCACCCCGAATAATGACGGAAAGGTTATCCGCCTTATGATTCCGGAGCTTAACGAGGAGCGCCGCCGCGACCTTACCAAGATTGTCAAAAAGTCTGCTGAGGACAGCCGTGTTGCCGTCCGCGCAATCCGCCGTGACAGCGTTGAGCAGGTTAAGAAGCTCAAGAAGGATTCCGAGATTACCGAGGATGAGCAGCGCAAGGCGGAGGACGATTTGCAGAAGGTTACGGATAACGCGATAAAGGATGTTGACAAGCTTGCCGCCGAGAAGGAAAAGGAGATAATGCAGGTTTGATTTTCTCCTCCCTTACCCTTATGCCGCTTTCGGAGGCGCTTGCCCTTTACGAAAAGGAGGGGCTTCCCGCTCCCGCCGTTATCGAAACCAAGTCGCCTAAGCGCCCGCATGAAACGGGAACGCTCCGCGTGCTTCGTGCCTCAGCCGAAAGCGTTACGGTGAGCCGCTTTCTCGACGATACACTTTACCGATTGGAGAATGCCGAAAGTTGAAGCTGTTTGCTAAAAAGCCCGCCGAGGCGTCAATTCCCCCCGAAAAGCTCCCGAAGCACGTTGCCATAATTATGGACGGCAACGGGCGCTGGGCGAAGAAGCACAAGGTCAAGGTGGCGCTTGGGCATCGCGCGGGAATGGACACCGTGCATTCCATAATCCGCAAAAGCAACGATATCGGCATTCACACGCTTTCGCTGTACGCGTTTTCAACCGAAAACTGGACGAGAAGCCCCGAAGAGGTTGACGCGCTCATGGGGCTTCTGTGCGAATTCTTCTTTAAGGATATCGGCGAGCTTATCGAAAAGAACGTGCATATTATCGT
The DNA here is from genome assembly GCA_964622905.1 of uncultured Oscillospiraceae bacterium. Lineage (GTDB taxonomy): Bacteria > Bacillota > Clostridia > Christensenellales > Aristaeellaceae > STF2-37. The sequence goes on from CAZUTB010000002.1 coordinate 6,532, forward strand.
TCTTGGGGATAAGGACGGGCTGCCGGAGCGCTCGCGCGAGGTGCTTTACGATGCGGAAAACCGCACCAAGGGCTGCACGGGAATGAATCTCTGCCTTGCCATAAATTACGGCTCGCGGCAGGAAATTGTCCGCGCCGCCGCTGCCTTTGCCCGCGACTGCGTTGAAAAGGGCGTAAAGCCCGAAACGCTTACCGACAGCGCATTCTCCGGCTATCTCTATACCGCAGGGCTTCCGGATGTCGATTTGATGATTCGCACAAGCGGCGAAATGCGCCTGAGCAATTTTCTGCTCTATCAGAACGCCTATGCGGAGTTCGAGTTCCCGCTAAAGCTCTGGCCCGATTTCACCGTTCACGATTACATGGAGGCGCTCAGTGCCTACGCAATGCGGGACAGGAGATTTGGAGGGCGGGCGCTCCGCTGACGCTACGCTTTCGGAGCAAGCGAGCTTGCTCCGGTTTGCACCATTTCCTTGTTCGGCATTCGCCTCACGGTCAGGAAATGGTGTAAGGAAACGTCTTTCAGACGTTCCTCGGGGCGGCAAAGCTGCCCCTGCGGACTACAAAAGAAGGGGAGTACCCCTTCTTTACATCCCCAAAGCGGCAATGTGAGTTTTGGGAAAGACTGAGAAAGGGTTCAGCCCTTCTGCATTCCGAAGGGAATGTCGGGGTTATTAGCGGTCATAAAAACCGCTATGGTTTTTACGCATGATACTCTTGCCTGACGCAATTCTGCTTTGCGTCGGAAAGGAAATTACTATGTTCTGGAACAGATTCAAGACTGCGATTGTGCTCATAGCTCTTTTGACCTTAGCGATGGTGTTCCGTGGCTGGGTGCTTGTTGCGGCGGTCGTCCTGTTTTCCTTCGCCGCTGTCTATGAGGAGTATGCGGTTATAACCGCGGCGGGGCATCACCCAATCAAATGGCCCACATGGCTCTGCGCCGCCGTCTGCATTCCGCTTATGCTGGGCTATACGCCCGCCGCAGTTGTCCCTCTGCTCGTCATCTGCTGCCTTTTGACCATTATGAATATGGTTTTCCGCCAAGAGCCTAATTTTGTGGATTTGATGTTCTCTGTGCTTCCTATGATTTCCGTTGTGCTTCCGTTCATGTGCATCGTAAGCTTCCTCGGAATCAAGAGCGAGATTGTGCAGATAACTCTGCTGCTCCTCGTGTTTATCGTTCCGGTTCTGGGCGATACCGCCGCCTACGCTGTCGGCTCGCTCTGCGGAAAGCATAAGCTCTGCCCCGAGGTCAGCAAGGGCAAAACGGTTGAGGGCGCGCTTGCGGGGCTTGCCGGCTCGCTGCTCGGCAGCTTCCTGATTATGCTTATCATGTCCGCGTTCGGTGATATTTCGGTGCTTCCGTGGTGGCATTTCGCGCTTATCGGAATCCTCGGCGGAGTTGCGTCCCAGCTTGGCGATTTGTTCGCCTCAATGCTCAAGCGCTTCTGCGGGGTTAAGGATTTCTCCTCCCTGCTCCCCGGGCACGGCGGAATCATGGACAGAATGGATTCCATTCTCTTTATGGCGGTCGCGATGTTCTGCTATCGCATATTCATGCTCGGCGCATTCCCTATGTAAATTATTAGTTGGAGGAAGCTCCGCAATATGAAAAGACGGGTATCCATCCTCGGCTCGACAGGCTCGATAGGCACGCAGGCGCTTGAGGTTATCGCTCTGCACCCCGAAAGCTTCACCGTCTCCGCGCTGATAGCCAATACCAGCGCGGAGCAGCTTTTTGAGCAGGTAAGAAAATTCAAGCCGCGGCTTGCGGGGCTTTCCGCAGGCGAGGCTGCAATTCCCGACGACCTCAAGGACGTCGAGTGGGTGTTCGGCGAGAGCGCGCTTAAAGCGGGCGCGGAGGCGGAGGAAACCGACGATGTGCTGGTGAGCGTTGTCGGCGTCTGCGGGCTTCCCGCCACAATTGCGGCGCTCAAATGCGGAAGGCGCGTGCTTTTGGCGAATAAGGAAACGCTCGTTGCGGGCGGGCTTATCGTTGAAAAAACGCTCAGGGAAACCGGCGGAACGCTTCTGCCGGTTGACAGCGAGCATTCCGCAATCTTCCAATGCCTGAGGGCGGCGGAGGGAAATAAATACAGCAAAATTTACCTTACCGCCTCGGGCGGACCGTTCAGAACATGGCAGAAGAACGCCATTGAGATGGCTACTCGCCAAGAAGCGCTTAAGCATCCCAACTGGAGCATGGGCGCAAAGGTGACGGTTGATTCTGCGAGCATGTTCAATAAGGCGCTGGAGGTCATAGAAGCGCGGTGGCTGTTTTCGGCAGAGCCGGAGCAGATTCACCCGCTTGTGCATCCGCAGAGCGTAGTTCACAGCATGGTTGAGTTTGCGGACGGCGCGGTTATAGCGCAGCTGGGCGTTCCCGATATGCGGCTGCCGATTCTCTACGCGCTTTCCTACCCAAAGAGGATGACTACGGGCGCTCCGGCGCTTGACTTTACTAAGTATCCTTCGCTCACTTTTGAAGAGCCGGATTACGATAAATTCCCCGCGCTTTCCCTCGCGTTTGAAACCTTGCGGGCGGGAGGCGCTGCCGCCGCGGAAATGAACGCGGCTGACGAAATCGCCGTTGCGGCTTTCCTGAATGAAAAGCTGCTGTTCGGCGATATATATAGAGTGATTCGCGGCGTGCTGGATGAGCTTTCGGCGCTTCCGCTCCGCGATATTTCCGACCTTTTCGAGGCTGACGCGCTCGCGCGCCGAAGCGCCGAAAGCCAAATAGCACGCTTGGGCAAAAGGAGGCAATAATGTCAACTGTTGTAAGCATTCTTCTTACGCTGCTTCTTATCGGTATCCTCGCCACGGTGCATGAGCTGGGGCATTTCATAGCCGCCCGCATATGCAAAATTCCCGTCAAGCGCTTCTCCGTCGGCTTCGGAAAGCGCCTTATAACGTGGAAGGGCAAAAAGTATGATACCGAGTTTTCTATATCACTCCTGCCCGTCGGCGGCTACTGTATGTTCTATGAGGATTATGAAACGGAGCTTACGAAGGAGCAGGCGGAGAATACGCCCAAGGACCCGAGAGCGTTTTCCTCAACCGCGGTCTGGCGGCGGCTTATCTGCGTTGTTTCAGGCCCCTTGATGAACTTTGTTCTGGCAATAGTCGTTTCTCTTTTCTATTTCTGGCTCACTCCGTTCGCTCTGCCCGTTCCGCAGATAGCAACCGTATCAGAGGGAATGCCCGCTGAAACGGCAGGCTTTGCCGTCGGCGATGAGATAATCGCCGTAAACGGCGTAAGCGCCGAAAGCACCACGGAGATAGGCGCGGCGATAAGGGGCTATACAGAGGGAAGCGAGCCTATTCGCTTTACCGTAAAGCGCGGAAGCGAAACTACGGAGCTGTCCGTTGTGCCGAACCTTGTGACGGACGAAAGCGGCAATACCTATTATCAGATAGGCATTGTTTACGCGCTTGGCGAGTATCGGCTCACCTTCTCGGAGGCGGCTGAGGAGAGCTTTGCGTATTTCGGCGAGGCATCGACCATGATTGTCAAGGCGCTCGGAAGGCTCGTTTCGGGCAAAGAGGGCATTCAGAATATGTCAAGCGTCGTCGGAATCGTCGGAGTTATGCGCGATGAGGTCGCAAAGGTTGGGCTTACCGGCTTCCTGAGCCTGCTCATTATGATTTCCATCAACCTTGGGCTTTTCAACCTGCTTCCCTTCCCCGGGCTTGACGGGGCAAGAATCATATTTTTCCTGATAGAGGCTGTGCGCGGAAAGCCCGTCAATCAAAAGGTTGAGGCGTACATCCATATGGCGGGGCTTGCGCTGCTTATGGTGCTGACAATTTTCCTCGTCTATCAGGATGTAATGAAGCTGATCTAAGGAGATTGCATATGCCTTCAAAGATTCAGGTCAGCGCGGGCGGAGTGCTCATCGGCGGCGGAAGCGCGGTTTCCGTGCAGTCCATGACCAACACCGATACCCGCGACAGGGAGAAAACCCTTGCGCAGATTTGCGAGCTTAGCGCGGCGGGCGCGGATATAGTTCGCTTTACCGTACCCGACATTGAGGCGGCGAACAACGTTCGTTTCCTTGCCGATAACAGCCCCTGTCCCGTTGTTGCGGATATTCACTTTGATTATCGGCTTGCGCTTGCGTCCATAGAGAGCGGAATCTCAAAGCTGCGAATAAATCCCGGGAATATCGGCAGCGAGGACAAGGTGAGAATGGTTGCCGACTGCGCAAAGCGCGCGGGAGTGCCGATAAGGATTGGCGTGAACAGCGGCTCTGTCGAGAAGGATATACTCGCAAGGGACGGCGGAGTTACCGCTCGCGGGCTAGTGGACAGCGCGCTTTGCCATGCCCGCCTGCTTGAAAAGTGTGGGTTTTACGACATAGTGCTTTCCATGAAAAGCAGCTCCGTTCCGATGACGGTTGAGGCTTACCGCCTCGCCGCAAGGGAATGCGATTATCCGCTCCATGTGGGAGTAACAGAGGCAGGGCTTGCCGGAGAAGGAACTATAAAGAGCGCAATCGGCATCGGCGCGCTGCTGCTTGACGGAATCGGGGATACGATAAGGGTTTCGCTTACCGGCTCGCCCATTCCGGAGGTCAAGGCGGCTAAGGATATCCTTGCCGCTCTTGGAATGCTTCCCGGCAGAATCCGCTTTGTTTCCTGCCCCACCTGCGGCAGAACGAAGATACCGGTTGAGGATATTATGCGCAGGGTGCAGGCGGAGCTTTCGGGGGTTAAGAAGGACATCACCGTTGCCGTGATGGGCTGCGTTGTGAACGGACCCGGAGAGGCGCGCGAGGCGGATATAGCAATCTTCGGCGGCGGAAGAGCCGACGAGGGAGTGGTCTGCTTTCGCGGAGAGCAGAAGAAGGTGGAGGGCGACCTTGCCGCGCAGTTTGTCGCCTTCGTCAAGGAATGCATAGGAAAAATGGAGTAAGAGATGGACAGCACGGAGTTTTTTGCAAACGTTACCCGTTCCCTTCCCGAGCTTCAGGGGAAGCTTACAATGGAAACCGTGCGCTTTTATCAAAAGCAGAATAAGGCGCAGTTTTCGTTCCTTTCGTCCGTAATTGTCGGCGAGGATGAATATTTGAAGCTCGAAAGAGCGGTTGCGGCGGAAATGCCGAAGCTGATTGTTTCAATCCGCGTCGCCTCGCCCTCGCTTGGCGCGGACTTTCTTAAGGAGCCCGAAAAGTATAAGGACGTATTTCAGGCGTTCCTTCTGCGCGCTTATCCGGCAATAGCCGCGTGGATTGGAGATATAGTCTGGTCGCCCGCGAAGGATGGGATTTCGCTCACCTTTCCGGACGATTTTTCGCGCTCATATTTTGAAAAGAACGCGCTTTCCGCGCGCCTCCGTCAGGCGGTCTATGATATTTTCCGCCTTGATGTAAAAATTAGCCTTATAGTCAATAAGAGCGAGGAGGACATTCTCAAGGAGTATCTTGAGGAGCGCTCGCTCAATGAGCAGCTTGCCGCAGAAAAGGCGCAGGCGGAGGAGCAGCAGGCGCTTGAGGAAAAGCTGAAAACGCGCAGCAAGATTATCAAAGGCTCGCAGATTGCTCAGCCCTCCGTTCCAATTAATGAGCTTAACGAAACCTACGACAGGGTTGTTATCGAGGGCGAAATTCTTTCCGTTGAGAGCAAGGAAACCAAGAGCGGAGAGATGATGATTTGCTCCTTCGGAATAACCGACTATACCAGCTCCATAAAGTGCAAGGTTTTCCTCCGCTATCATCCCAAGCAGTACGGGAGAAAGAAGGACCAGCCGGAGGAAAGCGACGCGCCGCAGGCGGCTACGGACGAGGAGCGCAAGGCGGTCGCGGATATTTTGAGCAGAATCACACAAGGCTCGTTCGTCAGGGTCAGAGGCAAATGCGAGTACAGCTCCTATGATAAGGAGCTAGTGTTTTCCGTAAACGACATCAACGAGATTGACAAGCCCGTAAGGCTCGACACCGCCGAGGAAAAGCGCGTTGAGCTGCATATGCACACCAAGATGAGCACTATGGACGGGCTTTCCTCTGCTTCTGACCTTATAGCGCAGGCGGCGGCGTGGGGGCATAAGGCTGTTGCCATAACCGACCATGGCGTCGTTCAGGCGTTCCCCGAGGCGTTCGGCGCGGCGAAAAAGAACAAGATAAAGCTCATCCCGGGCGTTGAGGGCTACCTTGTTGACGACCAGATGATTCTTACCGGCGAGGGCGACAGGGATATTGAAGATACGATAGTCGTTCTGGATTTTGAAACCACGGGGCTTGACCCGAGGCGCGACAGGGTTATCGAAATAGGCGCGGTTAAGCTTCGCGCGGGGCAGCTTGAGGATTCGCTTTCCGTTATGGTAAACCCCGGGGTTCCGCTTCCGCAGAAGGTTATGGAGCTTACCGGAATAACCGAGGCTATGGTGCAGCCCGCAAGGAGCGCGGCGGACGAGATTCCCGCGCTGATGGAATTTGTCGGGGACGCTCCGATAGCCGCGCACAACGCGAATTTTGACGTTTCCTTCCTTAAAAACGAGCTTAAGCGCCTTGGGCGCGATTGGGACGGGCTTGTGGTTGATACGCTTGCGTTTGCAAGAAAGCAGTTCCCGCAGCTTGCAAGCCATAAGCTCAAGGCGGTCTGCAAGAACCTTCATGTGAGCCTTAAGGACGCGCACAGGGCGGTCAACGACGCGCAGGCTACGGCAAAATGCCTTGCGCAGATGTATGCGTATGCAAAGGAAAAGGGCGCGAAAACGCTCTGCGACCTTGACGGAATGTTTGACAGCGGCGCGATAGGCGAGAGCTGGCACATAATCCTGCTTGCGAAAAATCAGCAGGGCATGGAGAACCTTAACCGAATAGTGTCGGACGCGCACCTCAACAATTTTCGCCGCCGTCCCCATGTAAGGCGCGATATTCTTCAAAAGTACAGGGAAGGGCTTATTGTCGGCTCTGCCTGCGAAGCGGGCGAGCTGTACAGGGCGGTTCTCGGCGGAGTGAGCAATGATAAGCTGCGCAAGATTGCGCGCTTTTACGATTACCTTGAGATTCAGCCCGTAGGGAATAACGAGTTCCTTGTGCGCGAGGGGCGCGTGAGGGATGATGACGAGCTGAGGGAGATAAACCGCAGAATCGTCGCCTTGGGCGACGAGCTTGGAATTCCCACCGTTGCTACCGGCGACGTGCATTTCAAGGAGCCGAAGGATTCCATATTCAGGGCGATAATTCAAGCCTCGCAGGGCTTTGACGACGCGGACAATCAAGCGCCGCTCTACTTCAAGCCAACTCAGGAAATGCTTGAGGAATTCGCCTATCTCGGCAAGGATAAATGCTATGAGGTTGTAATCAAGAACCCCAATATGATTGCCGATAAGGTTGACAACATAAGGCTCTTCCCCGAGCATCCCAAGGGTGAAACCACCTTCCAGCCCCTTTGGGAGGAGGCGGCGCACGATATTGAAACTATGTCGTGGGGAACTGCGCACGAGTGGTACGGCGAGGAGCTGCCCGATATTATCAACAAGCGGCTTGAGAAGGAGCTTCACTCCATCGTCGGCTACGGCTTCTCAACGCTCTATTCCATTGCCCAGAAACTGGTGAGCAAATCCAACCTCTCCGGCTATCTTGTCGGCTCGCGCGGAAGCGTCGGCTCGTCCTTTGTCGCAACAATGTGCGGAATCACCGAGGTCAATCCGCTTCCGCCGCATTACCGCTGCGAAACCTGTCATAAGGGCTTTTTCGACGTTCCTGAGGGGTATACCGTCGGCGTTGACCTTCCGGATAAGGATTGCCCTCTGTGCGGCAAGCCGCTCAAAAAGGACGGCTTTGACATCCCGTTCGAGGTTTTCCTCGGCTTCAAGGGCGATAAGGTTCCCGATATTGACCTGAATTTCTCCGGTGAGTATCAGGCGAAGGCGCATAAGAACGTTGAGGAGCTTTTCGGAAAGGGTCACGTTTTCAGGGCGGGCACAATCTCCGGCGTTGCGGAAAAAACGGCTTACGGCTATGTCCTCAAGTATCTTGAGGAACGGCACATTGAGAATGTTCCGCGCGCCGAAAAGGAGCGCCTTGCGGCGGGCTGCGTTGGCGTAAAGCGCACCACGGGTCAGCACCCGGGCGGAATGGTCGTGGTTCCCAAGGAATACGATATTTACCAGTTTACCGCCGTTCAGCACCCTGCGGACGACCTTGACTGCGGAATAGTTACAACGCACTATGACTTCAACTCGATGCATGACATCCTTGTTAAGCTGGACTGCCTTGGGCACGATGACCCGACGGTTCAGCATATGCTCAAGGAGATTACGGGCGTTGACCCGCGCGATGTTCCGCTTGACGACCCGCCTGTTCGCTCGCTTTTCACCTCGCCTAAGGCGCTTGGAGTAACGGCTGAGCAGATAGACTGCACGACGGGAACGCTCGGAATACCGGAGTTCGGAACGGCGTTCGTCCGCAAGATGCTGGAGGATACAAGGCCTTCCACAATGGAGGAGCTTATCCGAATATCCGGTCTTTCTCACGGTACAAACGTGTGGAACGGCAACGCTCAGGATTTGGTTAAGGCGGGAACGGCGACCCTCCGCGAGTGCATATGTACCCGCGATGATATAATGAACCACCTTATCTCCATAGGCGTTCCCGATAAAATGGCGTTCGACACGATGGAGTTTGTCAGAAAGGGCAAGGGACTGAAGCCCGAAATGGAGCAGGCAATGGTGGAGCACGGAGTAGAGCCGTGGTATCCCGAGGCTTGCCGAAAGATTGGCTATATGTTCCCGAAGGGGCACGCCGTAGCATATGTTACAAGCGCGCTTCGCATAGCGTATTTCAAGGTGCATTACCCCAAGGCATATTATGCCACCTATTTCACCATCCGCGGCGACGGCTTTGATTCCTCGCGCATGGTAACGAGCGCCGATAAGCTGCGCGCAATGCTTGCGGAGAAGCGGCAGGAGGTTGACGATAAGAAGACCGACTCGAAAACCTCCGCTACCGACAAGGAAGAAATTGTCGCGCTTGAGCTTTGCCTTGAGATGAGTATGCGCGGAATAAAGTTCCTGCCCGTGGATATTTACAAAAGCGAGGTAAAAGAGTTCACCATTGAGGACGAGGGAATCCGCTGCCCGTTCATTTCCCTTCCCGGGCTTGGCGAGGCAGCCGCGCAGAGCGTCGTTGAGGCAAGGAAGGAGCGGCAGTTCATTTCCGTTGAGGATATCAAGGGCCGCTGCAAAATATCCGGCTCCCTATTGGATTTGCTTCGCGATAACGGCGCGCTGGGAAGCCTTCCGGACACAAGTCAGGTATCGCTGTTCAGTATGTTCTGATGGGATTGCGCTAGCTATCCGGATTGCTTGAAATTTTCATGATTGCCAAATGAGAATACATAAAGACAAAACAAACCCCGCTGCATTCGCTATTTATAACGAGTACAGCGGGGTGCTTTATATTTTATCAACTGATGCGCTTTACAGCTCTGCGCTCTTTTGTGCTTCCGTGGATTAGAACTCACTATGCTTCCTTTTGCTTATTAGCGTGAGCGCCAGCGCAATTACGGAGCCTGCGAGCAGCGCTATCAGCAGGGGAAGGTTTGTGCTGTCTCCCGTAGGAGGCGGGGGAGGCGGAGCGGAGCAGTTATTCACGAATATCAGCTCAGAGCCGTATTCGCCGATTGTCGCGCTTTGAATATATTCAAGCGCCGTGTAGTTCGCTTTTGCCTGCTCTGTAACGGTTGCGCGTATTGCCTGCGGAATATTTGAAATCAGCTTTCTTTCGCCGTCCTTGAGCAGAAAGCTGCTGCCGCTCGCAACTCCGTCATAGGTTTTGCCGTCCGAGAAGGTTACTGTAAAAACAAAGGAATCGCCCGAGGGAGCGCCCTCGCCTGTAACTCTTTTCTCTACGGTGAGTCCGCTCTTGTAGCCGGCTTCAACAAAGCCGTTGTTGGCAATCGCGCCGCCCTCCACGGCGGAGTTTCCGCGGAAAATGATTCCGGCAGCGCCCTTTGCCGCCAGGTATTCGACTTCGTATATATCGCTCTTCATTGCAATCTCTTCGTTGCTTCCCTGAAAATAGCTTATATCCGTTATCCTCACGGGGTTTGCGGGGTCGTATCTGTTCGTTTTGGTGTCATAGCACCATCTGTGCTTATCGCCCGCATAGGTTTTTCGGATACGTACTCGCCGCCGTTCTCAAGCCCTGCTTTTGCTTTGGATAGATACATATCCGCGCCTTCGTTTGCGGCGGAATTGTTCCAGAACATCATTCCCGAGTAGGTGTAATAATGCGCCGTTCCGAGCGGGCAATGCCATATTGCGCCGCCGTGGTCCGTAGCGCTGTTGCTTTCAAAAAGCACTGTATCCATAAAGAAATCCGAACGGCTGCCGTCCGTATAAATCGCGCCGCTATCCTGCCGTTACCCTGCCGCCATTGGATAATAAAGGAAACTTTTTGGACGATAAAAAGCGCCTCCGAATCTCTCCGAAGGCGCTTCCCCTTAATAATGTATGGCTTTTATTTCCTGTTTATTCGGCGGACTTTTCGGCGTAAAAGACTGTTGCGCCGGTGCTGTCGCCGTAGGTCAATATGCCGTCCTCCAGGAGCTTAAGCTCGAGAACTGCGACATCGCCGCTCTTGAGAACGAGCACATCGTTTTCGAGCGCTGCGGTGAGCGCCGTCTCGCTGCCCGCGCCATTCATGTTGTATGAGTAAATGGCATTCTGCCCATCTACTGTTATCGTCACCTGCATTCCAAGGGCGTTTATAGGCAACTGGGTTCCCGACGTTCCGGCAATGGTTACGGTCCACTTGCCCGCGAAATCCTCGGCGGTAACGCCGGTCTTCTGCGCGGCGGGAATGTAGGCTTCAAAGCTGACCTCAGCCTTTTCCTTGCTGAAAACCATCCTTGTTCCGGCATCGGTGCCTATGAGAACGCCGTTTTCAAGGGTGAGCGTGCTTGCGGTGTCGGTAGCGTCCGTTACGGTAAGCGCGTCGCCGTCAATTGCCCAGGTTGCCTTGTCCGTATACTCGTTTTCACCGCTTTTGGTAGACAGCTCGGCAGTTCCGTCCTCGTTTATGGTCATCGACATTTCCATTCCGATCAGCGCGGGGTTGATGGATGAGCTTTCGTCCCCTATTTCACTCAGATACCATGTGCCGATTACGTCGGCGCTCTCAAGCGCGAACGCGGAGCCGAAGCACATCAGGCAGAGCGCGAGGATAATTGCCGCAATGGATTTCCTTTTCATTCTGTTCCCTCCCGTGTTTCAGAAAATATTTTACGCGTTTTGCCGCGCTTTCTGACCTTAGTTAAGCGCCTTTGCCCATTCCACGCATTCAAGCGTTTTGTCAACGTTCTCCTGCTGCGCTCCGTCCGCAGGGTAGATGAGCGTAAGAATATAAAGCCCGTCGCCGTTTTCCGTAAGCTTTGCATACCTTTCGTATACGTCGCCGTCCGAGGCGCTTGAGGTTTTTCCCTCCTCTGAGGAATCCTCCTCCGTCAGCTCCGTGCAGCGGAGCGACATATAGAAGGCGTCATCCTGCGTTGAAGCGTATATTCCGTAATCGTCGCTCCAAAGGTAATCCTCGCCGAGAAAATCGAAGGCGGCGGAAAGCTTTTCTGACCAGCCGATAAACTCGTCGGGGAGCGCAAACTCGCTCTTTGCCGCCATCAGCGGAGGCTCGTCCGTATCGGTATAGCTGCTGCTGAGCCTTACGCTGGCAAGCCCGAAGCCGAAATCGCTCTTGTTGGTGCGCAGGCGCACGGAGATATTCCATGTCAGCTCACCCGCAAGGCTGAGGTCAAGGTCAACAAGAAGCGCGTCCTTATCGACAAAGTAGGAGGAAAGCAGGGTGTAGCTCACCTCCGCCTCGGGCAATGCGGAGGGGGAGAGGATTATGCCCTTTCCGTCCGCCTCGGCGTAATCGCAGGCGTTTTCAAGTGGCTTGTACTCGCCCTCGCCGAAAAGCTTTGCGTATAAATCCTTGCATTTACCCTCGTCAAGGGTGTAATTCCCGTATTCATCGGGCTTGACGCCTGAGGGAATCAGAATCGAGTCCCGCGCGCAGAGCGTGAACATAAGCGCCTGATACGTTTCCCCGGGACCCTCGCCAAAGCCGCCGCCGTCGCCAAGGGCAAGCGCCGAATAGGATATCAGTCCGAGCAGGGGCGAAAGCGCCTCTATCTGCTTTTCCGTAAGCTCCTGAGAAACATCCTCATCCTCCGCAAACGCGGGAACGGCAAATAAGATAAGCGATAAAACCAACGCAAGCAGTTTTTTCATCTAAGCCTCCTGAGCTTTTAATCCGTCTATGTATTGAACGGCTGAAAGCGCTGCAATATTCCCTTCGCCGACAGCTTTTGCCGCCTGGTGCGGAAGCCCCGTGATATCTCCGCAGGCGAAAAGCCCCTTTATCGAGGTTTCCATCCTTCTGTTAACTTGCACGGCAGCCCCGTCCATCTCTACCTTTGGCAGAAGCTTCTCCACGGGAGTCAGCGAGCGGAAGATGAAAACTCCGTCAGCCGAATAAGCCTTTTCGTCCGCCTTTACCGTGAGCGTCCCGCTTTCGCCGAGTATCTCCTCGGGCTTGCCCGAAAGACGCTCAATTTTTGCGTCTAGCTTCTTTTCAAGCTTCTCGGTTTTTGCAAAGCAGCCCACCCACGCGCATATGGACGCAAGGAAATTCGCTTCCTCCGCGCCCTCCTCGCTTTCGGCTATCGCTATAACCCGCTTGCCCCTGTAAAGCATTCCGTCGCAGGTTCCGCAGTAGCTGACACCGTTCCCGACAAGCGGCAGCTCGCCCGCAAGCGTCTTGGGTCTGCCCGCGCCTATCGCGATTATTCCCGCCTTGCCCTCGTAAAGCTCCTGCCCGCACAGCGCCTGAAAGCCGCGCTTTGTCATAGCTGTCTGCATAACAAGCCCGCTTGCGAACTCCGCGCCCATTTCGCGCGCCTGCTCCTTCATCTTCAAAAGCAGCTCCGCTCCCGAAATCGGAAAAATTCCGGGGTAATTGTCCACCAGCTTTGCCTTGGCAAGATAGGAGCCTTCGTCCGCGTTTGAAATTACAAGCACGCTTTTGCCGCGCTTGCGCAGAGTTATCGCGCAGGAAAGCCCCGCAGGTCCTGAGCCCAAGATTAACGCGTCGTGCATAAATCCTCCGGTTTTCATTCACCATTCCGCTTTTACGATAACAGTTAGCAAAAGCGTTGTCAATATTTCTGGGTCTGCGCTTTCCTTTGCGGGCCGTGGTATAATGCGCTTAAAGGAGAGATGCCCTATGCCCGATAAGCAAAAAGCACCGACCATTAAGCCCGTTGATGCGCCTCCCGCGCGTGAAAGCGATGACGACAGCGACGCCGAAGCGCCCGATATGGGTAGCTATCGCGGCG
>CAZUTB010000003.1:0-16465 GCA_964622905.1 uncultured Oscillospiraceae bacterium
AGGCGATGTGCGGAGTGAGCAGCACATTCTTTGCATGGAGCAGAGGCTCGCTTGACGGAAGCGGCGGCTCTTTGTCGAATACGTCAACTCCCGCTCCTGCGATGATTCCATTGTTCAGCGCTTCTGCAAGCGCCGAAGAATCAACGACCGGTCCGCGAGCAAGGTTTATAAGGATTGCACTTTTCTTCATCATCGTAATTTTCCCTGCATTTATAAGCCCGCGCGTTTCATCGGTAAGGGGGCAATGCAGAAGCACAATATCCGAGCGGCTAAGGAGCGTATTCAGCGCTACCTCGCTTACATATTCGGGCTTATCCGCGTGAACTGTGCGGCTGCTTGCCAGAATCTCAGCGCCAAGCGCATGGAAAAGCTCCGCGCTTCTTCTGCCTATCCTGCCAAGCCCGACGATTCCGACGGTCTTCCCGCGTATTTCGCAGCCGACAAGCCCGTCCTTCGTTCCGCCGTTCCTGCACCTTTCGGATACCGCGCTTATGTTGCGCGAAAGAGAGAGTGCCATCCCGAGGGCAAGCTCCGCGACCGCTTCGTCGGAATAGCCCGCCGCGTTCGTGACCCTTATGCCCCGCGCCTTTGCGGCGTCCATTGCAATATGGTCAAGCCCCGTGAAGGCGACGTCTATATATTTGAGCCTGTCCGCCGCGCCTACGGCTTCCTTCGGGAAGGGCATATTTGCAAGTATCACCGCATCGGCGCCCTTGACGCGCGCGCAAATTTCGCTTATGTCGGCTGTTCTCTCGTAGTGCCGAAAGCTGTGCCTGCCCTCGCAGAACGGCTTTTCAAGGCGCTCAAGCTCCGAAAACGGTATTCCCAAGCTTTCAAGTATAGCTATATCCACGCTTTGCCTCCGTCAGTTCCAAGCCTTGCTGAGCGCCGCGTCGCTCTTTTCTGCGTCGGGCGATACTATGAGCGCAACCATTCTTCCGTTGGTCTTGACCGCCGCGCTTTCAAGTTTCGGCATTTCCTCGGGCTGATAATCGCGGTATTCTTCCTTCTGCTGCGAATGGAATTTGTTAACCGCTTCCTCAATAGTCTTTACGTCGTCCTTTTTCGCCGCAGTCAGAATAAGTATCATTTCGGGAGTTGCGCGGCTTGCGTCCCTTAGCATAACCGCGTCCGAAAGCAGCTCGTCCTCTATCCCGAGATACTTAGTTATGTATTTCCTTGTCATTTCGTCCAGCTCCTGAAAAGCACAGGACGCCTTGACCGCGTTAGCCGCCTGAAGGCAGTCAACCGGCGCTTTTTCGGCGGTGCAGCCACATAGCAGCAGGCAAAGGACGCTTAAGAGACTCAACAGCTTTTTCATTTTTATTCTCCTTCTTCGGGGCTGGTAACAGCTTCCTCGGACGCGCTTGCGCCCGTATCATAGGGAACGGCGCGCTTTCTGATGTAGTCCGCAACCAGCTCGCAGCCGTCGCGGTTGAAGTGCAGCCCGTCCGGCGCGGAGTATTTGCTGTCCAGGTAGCCGTTCTTGTTCTTTACAAGCCCGTAAATATCAATGTAATAGATGTTGAACTCGCCGCAGAGCTTGAGAAGCTCCTCATTGAAAACCCGATAGCGCCCGGGCGAGCAGTTCTTGTATTTTGACATTTTGCTCTTTGTCATCGGCGGCGTTCCGAGAACGTAGATTATCGTTTCCGGAAGCAGGGTCGTTATTGTGTTGAGCATATCCGTGTACTCTAAAATTACATCGCCGGAAAGCTTCTTGTCAAGCCCGTTGGAGCCAAGCAGCAGGTAAACCTTCTTCGGCTTATAGTAGGCTATCGCCTCGGCAAAGGTCGCCTTGGGATTATCAGGCGTTTCAAATTCATGGAAATTCGCGGCGGCGCTCGGGCTTAAGCCAATCTTGCTCACAAA
The DNA here is from genome assembly GCA_964622905.1 of uncultured Oscillospiraceae bacterium. GTDB lineage: Bacteria > Bacillota > Clostridia > Christensenellales > Aristaeellaceae > STF2-37. The sequence goes on from CAZUTB010000003.1 coordinate 1,873, forward strand.
CTCGGCGTTTGTGAACTGCCCGTACATCTCAAGGGAGGATACTATTGAGTCGCCCGCAAAAACCGCGTCGTCAAAATAGCTGTCGTCCACCGCCTCGCCCTCTTCAACGTGCGGCGCGGGATAATTCGGCACAAAAATCTGGCTTATAATTATCTCCTTATCCTCCGCGCCCGCGGGAAGAATTGAGAGGATTATCAGCAGAGCCATTACCAAGGAAGTAAGCTTTTTCATTCGTCCTCCATAGCGTCAGCCGCAAGCGTTATCGGGTCGCGGCTCTCGCCAAGCGTATTTATTCCGTAGATGCACAAAAGGGTCTCCGCGTTGGTGTCGTGAATATCCGCAAGGATATCTCCCGTATAATAACGAGGGTCGATGGCATAAATCGTCCCGAAATTCTGAGATAAATAGGGAAGCAGCGCGTTTGCGTAGGAATCCTTTATTACGAAAAGCACTCCGCTGTCCACCTTGCTCGTCAGCTTTATCATTGCGTGATTTCCGTACAGCAGGGCGGAATACTTGTCCCTTCCCGCGAGCGTCTCCGCGTCCGCAAGCCCGTCCTTCACGCTGTTTTCAATCTCAAGCTCCACGCCCTCCGGCGAATAATAGGTGAGCGTGTCAAGCGTCTGCAGGGGAGAGGGTGAGCGGGCAAAATAGCTGCCTCGGAAGTCCTTCTGCTCCTTAACTTCGCCGCTGCTTTTCGGCTCTATGCCAAGCTTTGCGCAAATCTGCCTGTACGCCGCTTCCGCGCCTTTGGCAGTCCAGTGGTGGTCGGTCATATAGTAAAGCGGCTGACTGTCCTTAGCAGCAATAAGGCTGCCGAGCAGCGGAATCGTCGTTATTCCGTCCGCGCTAGCCGCCGCCTCAAGAGCGCTTCCGTCCGGTAAATTGTAATTCTGCGGCGCATACTCGCGATAGACCGAGGATGAGAGCGGAGCGGCGCATATATACGCGTCTATTCCCGCCGCCTTCGCAATTTCCGCAAACGCCTCCGTGTTTTCTTGAATCAGCTTTTCGGATATGCTCTTTCCCGTTTCAAACATAAAGCCCCTTTCGCCGATTAGCACGCCGTTTCTCATTTGCTTTTGCTGCGCCGCCTCGTATATCGCATATGCGGATATGAACGTATCCCGAAGCGGCATCTGGTCGGCTATATACCCCTCGCAGGAGGACATGAACCTGCCCGAAAGCACGCTCTCCACGGAAAGCTTTGGGGCTGTGGCAAGCGTTCTGTTCTCCATATCGCTTGTCTTTCTGTCCGGAAGCAATATCTGCGCGCCCGCAAGCGCAAGGAGCGCGGCGAGGGTCAGTATGAACAGGGGGCATTTTCGTGCGTTCATCTTGCGCTCCTTTCTCAGAATCTAAAGTAGAGGAACGGGTTGTAGCCCGAGTTTATGAGCGCGCAGAGGCAAAGCGCCAAAAGCAGCGCCATTGCGGGAACGCGCACCCATGCCATGGAAAGCGCCGATTTAATTCTGCCCGTGACCTTGGGAATGCAGAGCAGCACCGCCGCCGCAAGCACAAATGCATACTGCCGCAGGTAAAAAAGCGCCTCTCCGCTTTCCGAAAAGCTGAATAGAGAGGAGATTATTGCGGGAAAGCGCGAAAGTTCGTCCGAGGTGAACAGCATCCAGCCGATGAACACCGCAAGCAGCGTGTAAATATGGGATATCAGCCTGTGCTTTGCAAGGAAGCCTTTTATAAAATGCTTCTCAAGCAGAATAAGGAGGAGCATATAAAGCCCCCACAGCAGGAAATTGAGGCTCGCGCCGTGCCAAAGCCCCGTAAGCGCCCATACCACAAAGAGGTTTAGCGCCGTCCGCGCCCTGCCCCTCCTGTTTCCGCCCATAGGGATGTATACATATTCGCGGAACCATGCTCCAAGGGTGATATGCCATCTGCGCCAGAACTCCGTTATTGAGCGCGAGGAATACGGCTCGTTGAAGTTCTGCGCAAAGGTAAGCCCGAGCATTCTGCCAATTCCGACAGCCATGAGCGAATAGCCGAAGAAATCGAAGTATATCTGCATTGAGTAGCCCGTCATTGCAAGCCAAGCCGAGCCCATTCCCTCTGCCGCGCGCGCGCTTTCCCACATTTCACCCAAGGGATTTGCGATAAGCACCTTGAGCACAAGCCCGCAGAGGAATATCAGCATTCCCTTTTCAAGCGCCTCCGCTTTGGGTCTGCGCCTCTCTGCAAGCTCCGCGCGCACATCGGGGTAGCGGATTATCGGGCCTGCGATGAGCTGAGGGAACATTAGAATGAACGCCGAAAAGGTGACAGGGTTCTTCTCCGCCGCGATATCTTTACGGTACACGTCCACAAGGTACGCTGCCGCCTGAAAGGTGAAAAAGCTGATTCCGAGAGGAAGGGTAATGACGGGCGCTATCGAGGAAAGCCCGACAAGACCCAAAACAAACCCCGTGTACTTATAGTAGAAAAGCGCCCCGAAATTGACTATGCAGCCGATTATGAGGAATAGCTTCGCCCTTTTCCCGTCGCTTTGCTGTATAAGGCGCGCAAGAAAATAATCAGCGGCGAGAATAGCGAGTATAAGCGGAAGATAGCCAATCTCGCCCCATGCGTAAAAGACAAGGCTCGACAGCAAAAGAAAAGCGTTCTGAAAGCGCTTCGGGAGAACGTAATGTAATATTATAACAATTGGCAAAAAGTAAAGGAGGAACGTAAGGCTCGAAAAAAGCATTCCGTTTCCTCCTTTGTGCGTTATCTATGATGATTTTAACTATTACGTTGTTTCTTGTCAATCCTTCATTAGCTTGCCAAATACGCTTCCGAGGGAAGTGTGCATAACAAGCTGTGCTTTTCTGTCCCCGGGCGTCGGGTCGCGGTTGATAAGCACCATTTTCTTTCCGGTGTACGCGTCAATAAGCCCAGCGGCAGGGTAGACCGAAAGGCTCGTTCCGCCGATTATAAGCATATCCGCGTCTGCAAGGTCGGTTATCGCGCCGCGAAGCACGTTGTCGTCAAGCCCTTCCTCGTAAAGCACAACCTCGGGCTTGATTATCCCTCCGCATTCGCAGCGTGGGACGCCCTTCGTTTCTTCTATCCTTTCAACGCCCCATTTGCGCCCGCAGCGCTCGCAGCGGTTGCGCAGAACGCTTCCGTGCAGCTCCCAAACGCGCTTTGAGCCTGCCTTCTGGTGCAGCCCGTCAATGTTCTGCGTGATAACGGAAAGCAGCTTTCCATCGGCTTCAAGCCTTGCAAGCGCAAGGTGAGTTGCGTTAGGCTCTGCGCCCTTTATCAGTATTTTGTCGCGGTAAAAGCGGAAGAATTCTTCGGGATTATTGCGGAAGAAGCTGTGGCTCAGAATCATTTCGGGCGGGTAATCGTATTTTTGATTGTACAGCCCGTCCTGAGAGCGGAAGTCTGGGATTCCGCTTTCCGTGGAAACGCCCGCTCCGCCGAAAAACACAATCTTGCTGCTCTTATCAATCCATTTATAGAAGGTTTCAAGCTCGCTCATTCTGCGTTTCCTCCTTTACGCTGTCATCCTTGCTGCCGTCCGCTGCCTTCATCGCCGTTTCCTGCGCCTTCTCATCAGCCTTCCTGATTTCGCTTATGTCAATGGTTGAAATGGTTTTGGTCTTGCTCAGGGTGCTGTGCGGGAAATTGAAGCCTTTTCTTATTATTCGCACTACCGCGACAAAAGCAATGAAAAGCAGGAGAAGCGCTGCAAAAATTATGAGCATTATGTCAAACTGCCTGAGCGTCATGTCGATGTTTATCAGCTTGTTTTCAATAAGGAGCATAAGAATGGTAGGCAGAATGAAAACAGAGTAGATAACCGAGTAGCGGATTGTGAGCTGTTTAAGGCTCGCGGGGCTTCCGTCGCGGCTTACCACCCTTATCTTGACCAGCTTTTTGCCGAGCGTCTGACCGTTCCAATGCTTTTGCAGAAGAATAAAGCAGACAACGATGAAAATTATGTATACGGCAAGCTGCAAAAGCCCGATTGTCAGGTTATCGCCTTGTGCTATTTTCTTTATTGGCGAGGTGAGGAATATCGGAACAAGCGGATAGAAGCACCAGTCAACGCTGAGTGCAAGCAGGCGGCGCAGCCATGAAACGTGCTCGCCCTTCTGATAGCTGCGCTTGTCAAGCTCGTCCCGCGTTGGCAGAATCTTCATGAATACAGGCGTTATCCAGTAGCCTATCATAGTTCCCAAGGTGTTCTTGATAAGGTCGTCCGTTTCGCAGAGGCGGTACGGGCGCGGGTAGATGAAGAAAAGCCCGCTCAGCTGAGTAAGCTCATACACAAGGCTTACGGAAAGCCCGATGATAAAGGTCTTTTTCCAGCTGCATCTGAAATAGTAGCGGAGATATATCCCGAGGGGTACGCACATCAGGATGTTGAAAAGAATTTCAAGCATTGCCGAGGATTTCAGCGTGTTCCACCATGAAACAGGGCTAGTAAACGAAAAATTGCCCTGATGGAAGGCGTTCATCAAATCCTTGAACGGCTCTAGCTGTATTGTAGGCGTTGTAAGCGCCGCAACCTCCGCTATCGGAGGCAGCGGAAGCATTGTGAGGAAGTATGCGCACATTTCGTAGAGTATAAAGGAGTAGACGATTAAACCGCGTATAAGCGGAATACCGCCGAAGCGCCTGTATTGATATATAAGGTAGGGAACGGCAAAAACCGCTGCGGCGAAGGGAAACATCAGAAACGCTGTGCCGATTGCCGAGATATAGCTGTTCATTATTCTTCTCCGGTATTATGTCGTTTGCGTTTGTTTATTCATCTGTGTGTGCTTTATGGTGTTATATATTCATAACGAATATCTGCTCATCATAGCCGTACTTGTCCTTCATATCCCCGAGCTTTGCAAAGCCGTATTTTTCGTACAGCCCTTTCTCTCCGGAGCAGATGTAAATCTTGCTGAAGCCCGCTTCCTTTGCTGCTTTTGCTGCCGCGCGTATAAGGCTTTCGCTCAGCCTTTTGCCTCGGTACTCGGGCGAAACGTACACAAAGCCGATGAACGGGGTATAGTGGACGTTCTCCAGGCAGTCTTTCTTTGCAAGAGTGCAGAAGGCGGCGGGAGAGCCGCCGTCCAGCGCGCAGAAAACGCGCTCGAAGCCGCTGAACCCGCCGCCCCTCATAAGCCGAGCGAGGGAGGGACCAGCCCTCCACTCGCATTTATCGGCAAGCTCCGCAGTCTTTTCCCAGTACTCGCTTTTATTGGTCATAGCGATAATTCGCAAGGCTTATTTTTCCTCCGCTTTCTTGGGCGCTTCCGCTGCGGTTTCCTTCTTATCCATTGTTACGGCAATGGGCGTTCCGTCCGTTCCCGCCTTGGCGAACTCGTCACGGACGTGCTCGCGTACATGGAGGGTTATCGCCTTGCGCGGGCATTTCTTTATGCACTCGCCGCAGCCTGTGCAGGCTTCAAGAATCTCGTGCTTCTCCTTGAGAGCGCCCGCAATAGCGTCAAAATGGCATTGCTTCTTGCAGATGGTGCAGCCCACGCAGAGGTTCTTGTCAATGGATGCAATCATTCTGTGGTCGAAGTCAGCCCATATTGCGCTTGTGGGGCAGTTTTCGGCGCACATCATGCAGCCTACGCACTTTGTCCTGTCAATCTTCGGCAGATGGTTCACCATCTCGATTGCGCCGAAATTGCAGCTCTTTTCGCAAAGCCCGCAGCCTACGCAGCCAACGCGGCAGTTATCGGAAACAAGCTTTCCTGCGGCGGCGGCGCGGCAGTGAATTTCAACCGGCAGGGATACGGGAAGCATTTCAAGCACCTTTTTCGGGCAGGCTTCAACGCATTTTCCGCAGCTCTGGCATTTGTCATAGTCAACAACGGCTATCCTGTCCCTCTCGTCGATATGAATAGCTCCAAAGGGGCATACCTTAACGCAGGTGCCGTAGCCGAGGCAGGCGTAGGCGCAGGCCTTATCGCCGTTTCCCGCAAGCGTTGCCGCTACGCAGTCCTTGATTCCAGCGTAGTGGTGCTTAACCTTGCAGCGGTCAAGCGTTCCGCCGCATATAACGTGCGCTACCATCTTTTCGGTTTCGGCAATAGGTTCCTGACCCATCGCCGCCGCAATCTTCTTAGCAGCCTCCGCGCCGCCTACGGGACAGGCGTTGAGCGGAGCTTTGCCGGAGGCGATTGCGTCCGCAAGCGCGTCGCAGCCGGGGTAGCCGCAGCCGCCGCAGTTAGCGCCGGGCAGCGCTTCCCTCACCGCGTCCCTTACGGGGTTGGCGGGAACGGCAAACGCCTTTGCGGTTAAGGCAAGCGCAACGCCGAAAACCAATCCGAGTCCGCCGAGCACAAGGACGGCGTATATTACGTTCATCATTTTCTTGCGTCCTCCTTATGCAGGTATCATTCCGGAGAATCCGAGGAAAGCAACCGCCATCAGACCGGCGGATATGAGCGCTCCGGGGAAGCCCTTCATCCAGTCGGGCATATCAGACATTTCAAGGCGCTCGCGGATACCCGAGAACAGCACTATCGCTATCATAAAGCCGGTTGACGAGCCGAAGCCGTTGATAACGCTCTCAAGCAGGTTGTAGCCCTTGGTTACGTTGAGCAGCGCAATTCCGAGAACTGCGCAGTTGGTGGTTATCAGCGGAAGGTATACGCCCAGAGCCTGGTACAGGCTGAAGCTAACCTTGCGAAGCACCATTTCGACCACCTGAACCAGCACCGCGATAACGAGAATGAACGCTATCGTTTGCAGGTATTCAAGCCCAAGCGGCTCAAGCAGGAAGTTCTGCACAAGGTAGGTTATGAGCGAGGAAAGGGTTATAACGAATATAACCGCAAGCCCCATTCCGAAGGCGGTTTCCGTCTTTTTGCTTACCCCGAGGAACGGGCAGATGCCCCAGAAATGGCTCATTACAACGTTGTTTACAAGCGCGGAGCCGACGAACAGCAGAATCAATTCAGTCATCTATCGTTCCTCCTTACGCTTTCTGCGCTTTAAGGGCGCAGCGGTTGTAAACCGTGTTGAATATAGCCATCAGAATTCCGAGGGTTATGAAGCCGCCGGGAGCGGCGGTCATTATCGCCATAGGCTGATAGGAGGCGGGCATAATCTGCATTCCGAAGAGCGTTCCCATTCCGAGAATTTCGCGGACGGAGGAAAGCAGGGTTATGGACATTGTGAAGCCAAGCCCCATTCCAAGCCCGTCGGCAGCGCTTATTGCCGGCTTGTTCTTAAAGGCGAAGGATTCCGCGCGGGCAAAGACGATGCAGTTGACGACTATCAGCGGAATGAACGCGCCAAGAGCCTCCGAAAGGGAGGGGAGGAACGCCTTCATCAGCAGGTCAACCATAGTAACGAAGGTTGCTATGATTACTACGAACGCGGGAATTCTTATCCTGTCCGGTATAAGCTTTCTCAGGAGCGAAATTGCGACGTTTGAGCAGATAAGCACAGCCGTTGTCGCAAGCCCCATTCCAAGTCCGTTCTGCGCCATCGTCGTAACGCCCATCGTAGGGCACATTCCGAGAACAAGGCGGAAGGTTGGGTTTTCCGAGAGAAGACCGTTAACTATGGTGCTTTTTGCTTCCTTCATTCCCATTGTCACTCAGCCTCCTTTGCGGTGATTACTTTTTCATAAGCGGCAAGGGCTTCCGCAACGGCGTTCTTGACCGCGCCGGAGGATACCGTAGCTCCGCTTATAGTGTCTATCGTTTCCGCGCCTGCGGCAGTTGCCTCAAGCCCCGCGAACTGCGAGGTGAAGGCGCTTCCCGTAACCTTTGAGCCAAGCCCCGGGGTTTCGGAAAGCGTTCCGAAGGCGATTCCCGTAACCTTGCCGTCGCTGATTCCAAGAGTAATCGGAATCGCTCCGCCGTAGCCGTTTGGCGACATTGTGAGAATGTAGCCGACGGTTGCGCCGCTTTCGTCCATGCCCTTGAGAATGGTCTTGACGGCGGGATAAGCGTTCATCGCTTCGCCGTATTCGGCAAATATGTCTATCTCCGCAAATTCGGCTGCTGCGGGCAGCGCCGCTTTGCGGCTCTGGAGCGCCTTAAGCCTTTCCTGCTCCGCAATAGGACCTGATGTTACCATGTTGGTCAGGGCAAGCAGAAGCGCAGAGCAGAGCGCAAAGAGCATCAGCCTTAAGCCGAGCTTCAAAGTATCATTATTCATGGCGCTTCACCTCCCCGAAAGGATGAATCATGGTAAAGCGGTCGATAAGGGGCGTGATTACATTCATCAAAAGGATTGCAAAGGAGCAGCCCTCAACATAGCTCGAGAACGAGCGTATCACGAAAAGCAGCGCTCCGCAGCCGACGCCCATTATTATCTTGCCAAGCTTTGTTATAGGGCTTGTAACATAGTCCGTCGCCATAAAGAACGCGCCGAGGAAAAGACCGCCGGAAAGCACCTGATAGAGCGCGCTCTGGCTGCTCGTAGGGTCCCATACCTTGCCCGTTGAAATAAGGAAGAGAATGAACGAGGCTGCGATGAAGCACACAGGAGTGCGCCAGTCGATAACCTTGCGCAGCATCAGGTAAACTCCGCCCAGAAGCAGCGCAAGCTTGCTCGTTTCGCCTATCGTTCCGGGAATATCGCCGATGATAAGCTGCCAGATGGAGAAGAATACAGGACCCTGTGGAGTTGCAAGGGGCGTAGCGATGCTCGTCGCGTCAGCCATTTTTCCGAAAAGCCCCATGAACTGGGGAGCGGTGAACCTTGTCATTATGCTTGCCCATGAAACCATGAGTATCGCGCGGGCGGCAAGGGCGGGGTTAAGGAAGTTCTGCCCAATGCCTCCGAAGAATTGCTTTACGAGGATGATTGCTATGAACGAGCCGACAATGCAGAGCCATATAGGCGCGGACGGCGGCAGGTTATAGGCAAGTAGAAGTCCCGTAACCAAGGCGCTTCCGTCCTTTATCGTTACCGGCTTGCCCGTATGCTTTTCCCAAATATACTCTGCTACAATCGACGAAAGCACGCAGGCGACAATTACGCAGAAGGCGCTCAGACCGAAGAAGAGAATTCCCATTATTCCCGCGGGGGCAAGGGCAATGCACACATCGAGCATTATGCTTGTTGTGGTTGTTTCATCGCGCAGATGGGGCGAGGTTGATACCGTAAACTGCTTCTGCATCTTACTTTCCCCCCTTCTTTTTTGCGGCTGTAATCATTCTTTTGCAGATTCGGCAGCTCTGTGTCAGCGAGCGCTTGGCGGGGCATACATAGGTGCAGGAGCCGCACTCAATGCAGTTCATAGCCCCGTAGCGCTCAGCCTCCGCAAAATCGCGCTTGCGCGCCGCATGGTCAATGAGCGTGGGCATCAGCAGCATCGGGCAGGCGTTTATGCATCTTCCGCAGTGAATGCAGGGGCTTTCATGCTCCTCCATTGCGTCAAAGCTGACAACGGTTATTCCGGAGCAGCCCTTGGTCACGGGAATATCCGTGCGGTTTATCGCCATTCCCATCATCGGCCCGCCGTAGATAAGCTGCTTCGCCTCGGGAAGTATTCCGCCCGCCGCCTCGATAAGGTCGGAAATCTGTGTGCCGATTCTCACAAGGTAGTTGCCCGGGCGAGCGACCCGTCCCGCTATCGTCGTTACTCGGTCGATAACGGGCTGACCCGTTGTCTTTACTCTGTACAGCGCAGCGCTTGTGCCTACGTTGCACACAATGCAGCCCACTGCGCTCGGCAGAGCACCTGCGGGAACCGCGCGCTTGGTTATGGCGTATATCAGCTGCTTCTCGCCGCCCTGCGGGTAATTGACCGGCAGGGGAACGATTGTTATATCGCTGTCGTCCTTGGTAAGCGCCGTCAGCTTTTCGATGGCGTCGGGCTTGTTTTCCTCAATTCCGATGTACGCGGATTTTGCTCCGATGGAGCTTTTGATGAGCTTAAGTCCGCCTATCACGTCCTCGGGGCGCTCAAGCATCAGCCTATGGTCTGCGCTCAGGTACGGCTCGCACTCAGCGCCGTTGAGGATTATCGTGTCGATAACCGCGTCCTTCGGCGGCACTACCTTGACGGAGGTGGGAAAGGTTGCTCCGCCAAGACCCACAAGCCCCGCCATGTCGCACAGCTCCGCAAGGGAGGTGCCCTCGGCGGGAGGGGCAAGCTCCACCCACTCGTCCTTGAAATCGTTGTCGATGCAGACGCTCGGAACGGTTGTTCCGTTTGCGACGATGCAGGGGCTAATCGACTTTACGGTTCCCGATACGCTCGCATGGATGCTCGCGCTCACGAAGCCGGTCTTCGCGCCGATTACCTGACCAATCTTTACCCTGTCGCCCACCTTTACCACTGGGGCGCACGGAGCGCCGATGTGCTGCGACATCGGTATCACAACTCGAGCCGGAGGCGGAAGCACCTCAATAGGGCAAACCGAGGTTACCGACTTGCCGCCCGGACCTTCCTTCGGGTGAATTCCGCCGGGAAAACGCTTCTTCACGGACTTTCGTCCTCCTTCTGACTTTTATCTTGAGCGCGGAAATTGCTTTCCGCGTATGCTCGCTTAGTTTGCCGCCTTGCGGTTTTCAGCCGCCTTAAGCAGCGTTCTTGCATGGCTTCGGCTCGACTCGTCAATGTCGCCCGCGCCGCTCACCATTCGCGCTATTTCCGTTTCTCTTTCCTCTTGCGTCAGCAGCGCAACCTCCGTATGGGTTCTGCCCATGCTTGCGGACTTGCTTACGCGGTACTGCGTGTCCGCCATTGCCGCTATCTGCGGCAGATGGCTTACGCAAAGCACCTGACAGAAGCGCCCTATGTCCGCCATCTTCTCGGCAACCGCCTGCGCCATCCTTCCGGAAATGCCCGTGTCGATTTCATCGAAGATAACGGTGGGAATCATTTCCTTGCTCGCGTTCATCGTTTTGAGCGAGAGCATAACGCGGCTCAATTCGCCGCCGGAGGCTGTGGCGGAAAGGCTCTTGACAGGCTCGCCCGGGTTTGCGGAAAACAGGAATTCAACCCTGTCAAAGCCCGTTCTCGTAAATTTGTTCTGCTCGCCGTCCGAAATGGAGGCGGTGAAAACCGCGTCCGGCATTCCTAGAGGGGAGAGATGGCTTTTCATTGCTCTCTCAAAGCTTTCCTTGAGCTTCATGCGGGAATCGTGAGTGCTTTTTGCCAGAGCCATGTATTCCTCGCGGCGCTTTTTCCATTCGCGCTTAAGGCTCGCCGTCGCTTCGTCGCTTCCGCTTATCGCGTCAAGCTCGCCCGCAATCTCCTCCTGCTTTTTGAGCATATCCTCAACGGTCATCCCGTACTTGCGCATCAGCTGGCGCAGGGTATCAAGCCTGTCCTCGAGCTTTTCGAGGGCGTTTTCGTCTAAAGCATCCTCGCCGAGCCGCTCCTCAAGGCTTTCCTTTATATCGGCAAGCTCGTAGTAAGCGCTTTGCAGGCGCTTTTCTATCAGCGCGTATACATCGTCCGTGTCGGCAATCCGTTTCATTGCGCCTGCGGCGATAAGCGTCCTTCCCGCTGCTCCGTCCTCGCCGTCCAGAGCGGAAAGCGCCTCCATTGTTGCCTTTGTGAGCTTTTCGCTCATCTGCATCCGCTTGCGCTTCTCGGAAAGCTCCTCAAACTCGCCGCTTCTCAGCTTCGCCGCCTTAAGCTCCTTTAGCTGAAATTCAAGAATATCGCGCCTTTCGGCGGCGGCGCGTATCGCCTTCAGGCGAGCCTTGAGCGCCCTGTCAACCGTCGCAAGCGCCTCATAGCTCTCGGCTGTCTTCATTATAAGCGCGTGGTGGCTGTCGTCCCCGCAGGAATCAAAGTAGGTTTCATGCGTATCGGGGTCGAGCAGGCTCTGATGCTCGTGCTGCCCGTGAATATCGACAAGGTATTTTGTTATTTCGCGCAGCTGAGTCTGCGTCACTATCGTTCCGCATACCCTGCATATTCCCCTTCCCGTCTGGGAAAGCTCACGCTGTAATATAAGCTGCCCGTCCTCCGGCTCTATTTCAATCGCTTTGAGCGCGGTTAAAACCCGTGAGCCCTCGCTCACGGTGAAAAGCGCCTCAACAACGGTTTTGTCCGTTCCCGTCCTTATGACCTCTCTGCCCATCCTCGCGCCAAGTATGAAATTAACGGAGTCTACGACTATGGATTTGCCTGCTCCCGTTTCGCCGGTGACGACGGAAAAGCCCGACGTGAATAACACCGTCGCGTATTCGATAAGCGCAAAATTGCGTATTGTCATCTGCGTGAGCAAGCAAATATCCCTCCTTCGCCAACTTGCATTATAGCAAATCATCAGCGCCTTGAAAAGTAAGAAAACCATATAAATTGTGCCAAGAAGCATAGATATTTTTTTAACATTTCTGCTTCCTTAACATACTTATATTAAACGCGGCGTGTTTGCCAATTTGACTTAGGTATGGTAAAATCAAATTTAGTCTGTGGCAATGCCCGAGCGGAGGATTTGATATGCGCGATACCTTTTTGATTGTGGACGGGAACAGCCTTTTGCACCGCGCCTTTCACGCGCTGCCTCTGCTTGATGTGGGCGGCGTTTATACCAATGCGGTTCACGGCTTCTTCGCAATGCTTTTCAAGGCAATGGCGCAATTGAAGCCCGCAATCTGCGCGGTCTGCTTTGATACGCACGCAAAAACCTTCCGCCATATCGAATACGATGAATATAAAGCGGGAAGAAAGCCGACTCCCGATGAGCTTCGCGGGCAGTTTCCCATTGTCAGGGAGATACTTTCGGATATGCGCCTTGGGGTTCTCTCGCTTGACGGCTTTGAGGCGGATGATTTGCTCGGAACGCTCTCAAAGCTCGGCGATGAGGCGGGTTATGCTCCCGTATTGCTTACCGGCGACCGCGACAGCTTGCAGCTTGTCGGCGGGAACACGAGAATACTTCTCACAAAAAAGGGAATTACTGAAAGCCTTCTGCTTAACGCCGAGGGCGTAAAGGATAATTTCGGAGTTACCCCCGAGCAGATAACCGATTTGAAGGGGCTTATGGGCGACAGCTCGGATAATATCCCAGGAGTTCCGGGCGTCGGCGAAAAAACGGCGGTCAAGCTCCTTTCCGAATATGGAACGCTTGAAGCCACCCTTGCAAACGCCGATAAAATAACCGGAAAGCTCGGCGAAAGGCTCAGGGAGTTCTCCGAGCAGGCGGTGTTTTCAAAAAAGCTCGCGACTATTCTCCGTGACGCGCCGATAGAGTTTCATCCTATGGAGATGTCCGTTTCGCATATGCTGCTTGGGCGCGCGGCGCTTCAAAAGTATCGCCTCGGCGCTATCGAAAAGCAGCTGCTTTCACTGTCCTCTGCGGGAAACGAGAGGGAGGAAAAGCCGGAAGCAGATGTTCAAATACCGAAGGAAAATGCACTTCCCGCTCCGCAAAGCGAGCAGGAGCTTTTGAGCGCCCTTAAAAATATGCGCGGAGAAGCGGTTGCAATAGCCTTTTCGGATTCCTCAGCCTCCGCGTTTTCCTCGGAGGGCGATTATCTTCGCGTTCCGCTTTCCGTGGATTTGCTTTCGCAGGGGCTTGAGCTTTCCGCGTTCCTCCGATCGCTTCCGGCGCTTTCCGGCAAAAAGCTCATTGTTCACGATGGCAAGCGCCTCCTGCATACGCTTTCCGCCAACGGCTTTGGGGAAGTTGAGATTTACCGCGATGTAATGCTCATGGCTTACCTAATTAATCCTCAGCTCAGGAGCTACCGCGCCGAGGCCATATGCGGAAAAGAGGAAGCTGTGGACGCGCGGGACATCTACTCGCTTTACCTTTCGCAAAGCGAGAAGATAAAGCAGAACGGGATGGAAATGCTGCTTTCCGATATTGAGATGCCGCTTATGCGCGTGCTTTTCGATATGGAGGAAATCGGCGTAGGCGTTGACACCGATGTGCTTTCGCGCCTCGGAACGGAGTATGAGAGCAAGATAGCAGAGCTTAAGGAAAAGGTTTACGAGCTTACCGGCGTTTCGGGCTTTAATCTCAACAGCCCGAAGCAGCTGGGCGAGGTGCTTTTCGATAAAATGGGGCTAAAGGGCGGCAAAAAGACCAAGAACGGCTATTCTACGGACGCGGACGCGCTTGAAAAGCTCGCGCCCGTTTGCCCTGCAATAGAGCCGCTGCTCAGCTACCGCCAGTACAGCAAGCTTCTCGGAACGTATATAGACGGCTTAAGGCGCGTTGCCGCTTATGGGCGTGTTCATTCCACCTTTGACCAGACGGCGACCGCAACCGGCAGAATATCCTCCAACGAGCCGAATTTGCAGAATATTCCCGTCCGCACGGACCTTGGGCGCGAAATCCGCCGCGCGATAGTTCCCGCCGAGGGAATGTACCTTGTTGACGCGGATTACAGCCAGATAGAGCTGCGCGTGCTTGCGCATCTTTCGGGCGATAAGAATATGCGCGACGCGTTTTTGAAGGGGCAGGACGTGCATACGCGCACTGCCGCCGAGGTTTATCAGGTGTCTATGGACGAGGTTACCCATCAAATGCGATCAAGCGCCAAGGCGGTCAACTTCGGGCTTGTTTACGGTATAAGCGAGTTCGGGCTGGCGCGAAATATAGGGGTCAGCCGCGCCGAGGCGGGCGATTTCATAAAGCGCTATTTCGAGCGCTACCCCTGCGTTAAGCAGTATATGGCAAATGCGGTAAGGGACGGAGAGCAGAAGGGC
>CAZUTB010000004.1:0-16237 GCA_964622905.1 uncultured Oscillospiraceae bacterium
CGCCTGCCTTGCCATTTCCGCGATTATAGGCACATACTTGGCTGTGTATGGGCATTGCGCGGTATAGTACAGCACAAAGCCGTCCTTATTCTCGATATGAGTGCTTACGGATTTTGCGAAGGCGGGCTTTTCCGCTCCCTCGTCAAAGGGCAGATACATAAGGCGGAAGAAGGGCTCGGCGCTGTCGCAGACGGTGAAGCCCTTGTATTTAAGATAAGAGGGGTCGGATAGAAACGGGCGCTTTTTATCGGACGAAAGCACGCAAAGCCCCTTCCTGCCCTTCTCCTTTGCGTCACTTACGCAGGAATCAAGCAGCTCGTTGGCATAGCCGTGCCCCTTGAACTGCCCCGAAATCCAGAAGCAGTTGATATACATAAATCCCGACGCGGCGACAGGCGCCCACGCGTTCTCGGCGGGAATATACTCAATAAAGCATTTTCCGCGCGCGTCGGCTCTGGTGAAAACAAGCCCCTCGTCAAAGCGCTCGCGAAGCCATTCCTTCTTTGAAACAACCTGAACATCCTTCTCGCCGGAAATAGCGCAGCAAATATGCTCCTTGGCAAGGTTATCCTTATTAAGCGTAATAAATTCCATATTATTCTTCTGCTGTTTTTTCGGGTCGCAGCACTCTGTCAAGCCCGCAGAGATATATATCGAACTCGATAAACAGCTTCCCGATTTTCTCCTTATCCATTTTTTCCACGGTGCAGGTATATATGCACTGGGTCAAAAGCCCGATATAGGTAGCGGTTATATACCTGTACAGCTCCTCGGGCGCAGAGGGCGAGGTAACAGAGCCGTCCGAAACGCCCTCGTTTATAAGGTCGATAACCAGCGCCTTCAGCTCCGCGTCATACGGAGGGAGCTTCTGCTTTCTGTACATAGCCGTGCGAATCAGCGTTGAATAGGCGCGGACGAAGGTCCGTGCTTCGGGCATCATTTTGCGGCTTCTGGTAATCTGCGTTTTCAAGAGCAGCTTAAGCTTCTCCCTGCCGTTCAAGCCATCCTTTTTCTGCCTGCGGTACACCTTTAGAAAACCTGTGTATCTTAAATAAAGATAGCGCACAGCCGCATAATACTGCATCATTTCCTTATCGGGGAAATAGCGGTTCAGCGTCCGCTCCGAGATTCCCGCCTTGCTGGCGACCTGAGAAAGGGATACCTCCGAACCATCAGCGATGATTTTGCAGTCAATAACGGCGTCAAGTATGTTATCGCGCATCTCATTATTATCAGTACGTTTCATTCTACGCTCCAAAGCTTTGCCGCAGTGCTGCGGAAAACAACCGTTCAGTGCAGGCAATGATGCTAAGACAAAGGTGCCCCATATATGTCCCCAAATACCTTTGTATTCTAGCATTCACGGAAAGATAATGCAATAGTATGCAAAAGAAAAGGGTATTGAAAGGAGGCAAGCAATGTGAGATATATCAAGGCTTTATGCGCGGCAATGCAAATATACAACCTCCGGTGCTTAGCGTGCACAACAGCAATGCGTTATTTTATGCAACAAATCAACGAAAGCGCACTAAGCGGCTCGCGCACGAATGTGTTTGCTTCCTGTCTTACTCCTTATTCTCCTTGCTTTCCTTATCCCTTTCCCTCTGGAACAGCTCGCGGCGGCGTCGGGTATCATCGTCCTCCTCGGGTCCGGTATGGAGATAGAGCGGCGCAGGTGTCAGCGTTCCAAGCGGAAGGAGAAGGTGCGCGATAAGCGTTTCATCTCCGCTTTGGTGCAGAACCCAGCGACCCGCGCGGAGCATTGGCACAAAGCGCGTTGCAATGCTCGTATACGGCGTCTGCTCTCCTAACGCATACAGCCCGTGCGGAGAGTAGCCAAGCTCCAAGAGGGCTATCATTCCCTCGTGCATACCCACGCGCGCAAAGGCTTCCTCTATGGGCTTTAGTACAATATCAAGCTGCGGACCGTTTATCATGCTGCCCGTTATGCTTAAGTAATCGTGCGAAATAGCCCGCATTGCAAGGCGCAGTAAATCCTGCGGCGCAAGCTTTATAGTGCTTTGCATAAAGGACGATATAGCCCTTGAGCCGAGGGAGCGGACAAGGCGGCTCTTGGCAAGCAGCCCCATCAGGGTTTTAGTGTCAAGCTTTGAGAGCATATGAAGCAGCGCGTACATACTCTCGGCGGCGGTCTGCATATCCCTAATTCTCCTCAGCAGCTCGTACACCTCGCGCCTTGCGTAATCCTGCGCTTCGCCCTCGCGGAAGCGGTAATTTTTGTCCCTGAACTCCTGATTAGGCTGATACTGCATTGTGATTCCAAGGTGCCAGCTCGCGCCGACCTTCGGAACATAATCGTCATTATTGATAATGTGGAAAAGCGGGTACCTTACGGGGTCTGCCTTGAGCGCCTTTGTAGCTATTGTCGGCGAGGCGAAGGCATAACCTATCACGTTTTTCGGGTTTACGGAAAAGCGCTCGATAAGCTCGTACGCGAACGCCTGCATAACCGCTCCGCCCTGGCTGTGACCGGTAAGCCACAGAATAAAGCGGCTGTCCTCCCCTGCGCACTCGCCGATAACCTCCTGCAGATTGAGAGAGGGAAGCCCCTCCTCCTCGGCAACGCGCGGAAAATCAATCTTTTCCGCGTTATCCAATAACTGAATTGCAAGCTCGCGGAAGCCCTTATGCATTCCCTTATCGTCAGCAAACTTGAGATTGCTGACCCAGTCCGCAAAGCTTAGCCCCGTTCCCTTAAAGCCTATCGAGATAACATACTTATGCGCAGACTGTTCCGAAAGCGGCGAAATTCGGCGAGCCATAACCACAACCTTGCCTGAATCCGTCGCGCTCATCTGCTCCTGCGCGCGCCTTATCTGCGTTATAGGGCTGATAATGTTGTTCTTCTGCTTAGCTCTGTACATATTCCATACAGATTGAAGGTAGGGAAGCGTTTCCCGCATAGAATAGCTGTCAATATCCGAATAGACCTCCCGCTCAACCTGAAGCGAAACATCGCCCCAGCCCGCGCGAAGAAAATCTTCAATCTTGAAATCATAAGAACACGCCGCCATCTCAAGGCTCATTCTGCAAAGCTCGGGCGAAAACATGGGAAAGTCAAAGCCTTGAACCCTTGACCACGGCAAAAGAAACGGGCGGAGATTCATCAAATCCGTCTGCGTCGCTCTCCCGTGAACCACATTTCCGCTGTACTCGACGATTTCCCTCTCCATCTCTGCACTCCCCTACATAATACGCTAAAGCTGATTGTACAATAAACGGCGGCGAACGGCAACAGAAACCTTGAAGCGGTAAAATAAATTTAACGCAAAATTATATAATGTACTTGACAAGTTATGAATCCGTGCTACAATTTGTTTGTGGACGGCAAAGGAGGTGAGCGTCATTGGACAAGCAGGTTTACAGCCTGGTGCTTATGGACGATGTTGTCCGCGAGATTGACAAGGCGGCTTACCACAGCGGGCTGAGCCGCTCGGCGATGATAAACCGAATCCTTGCCGAGTATGTGAGCTGCGAAACGCCGGAAAAGCGGATAGACGATGTGTTTTCGGCGCTTATCGGAAGCCTTGACCGCGAAATGCAGGTGCTGAGCAAGGGTGCGGAATCGCTGATTCTGCGAAGCCCCCTGCCCTACAAGTATAACCCGACCGCGCGTTACAGCGTAGCGCTGACGCCGACAGCCGAGGGCTTTACGGGCGTTTTAAGGGTTTCACTGAGAACGCAGTACCAGCCGCTTATTCAGGCGATGAACGACTTTTTTGAGCGCTACTCACGCCTTGAGCAGCAATGGCTGAGGGGAAAGCTTCCGGCGGGCGCGGTGCTTGCGCGCGTTGAGGATGGGCGGCTGATAAGGCGGCTCTACCCGGGAAGGCTTACCTCGGCGGAGCTTGCAAAGGCGATAAACTGCTATGTGGCGCGGCTCGACAGGCTGCTCAAGGATTATTTCGGTAAGGGCGCGGATTACCCGC
Source organism: uncultured Oscillospiraceae bacterium (assembly GCA_964622905.1). Lineage (GTDB taxonomy): Bacteria > Bacillota > Clostridia > Christensenellales > Aristaeellaceae > STF2-37. Next base: position 3,951 of record CAZUTB010000004.1, read on the forward strand.
TGGAAGCGGAGTTTGCGAGAACTCTGCCCGAAGTGCCGATAATGTAAAGAAACGGAGGACTGACTTATGAATGTGAACAAATTTACCCAGAAAATGATAGAATGCGTTCAAGGCGCTCAAGCGCTTGCAACTGAGAACGAGAACCAGCAGATTGAGCAGGCGCACCTTATGTATTCGCTCATATCCGCTCCGGACGGGCTTGTAACCCAGATTCTCGAAAGAATGCAGGTACGCACCGATGAAATGAAAAACGAGCTGAAAAGGCGCATTTCGCTGCTGCCGAAGGTTCGCACAAGCGTTCCGGAGGAGGGCAAGGTTTATGTGTCCTCCGATGTTGAACGCATCTTTCAGGCGGCGGAGCAGCTTGAGGAAAAGATGGGCGACAGCTATCTTTCCGTTGAGCATCTTATGCTCGCGCTTCTTGAAAAGCCGAGCCGCGACCTTTCGGACATCTTCCGCGTATACCATATAACCCGCTCCGGCTTTGAAAAGGAGCTTATGCAGATAAGGGGAAGCCAGAAGGTGACGAGCGACAACCCCGAGGGAAGCTACGAGGTGCTTGAAAAATACGGGCAGGACCTTGTGGAGCTTGCGAGAAAGAACAAGATTGACCCTGTTATCGGGCGTGATGAGGAGATAAGGAACGCAATAAGAATCCTCTGCCGCAAAACGAAGAACAATCCCGTGCTCATAGGCGAGCCGGGCGTAGGCAAAACCGCTATTGTGGAAGGGCTTGCTCTGCGAATTATGCGCGGCGACGTTCCCTCCTCCCTTAAGGACAGGAAGCTTTTCTCACTCGACATGGGCGCGCTCGTTGCGGGCGCTAAGTTCCGCGGCGAGTTTGAGGAGCGCTTCAAGGCGGTGCTTTCCGAGGTTAAAAAGAGCGAGGGCAAAATTCTGCTCTTTATTGACGAATTGCACACCATAGTTGGCGCGGGCAAATCCGACGGAGCTATGGACGCGGGCAACCTCCTAAAGCCTATGCTTGCAAGGGGCGAGCTGCACTGCATCGGCGCTACTACGCTTGACGAATACCGCCAGTATATAGAAAAAGACCCCGCGCTTGAAAGGCGCTTTCAGCCGGTTATGGTTGACGAGCCGAACGTTGAGGACACCATCTCCATACTGCGCGGACTAAAGGAGCGCTACGAGGTATTCCACGGAGTCAAGATTACGGACAGCGCGCTTATCGCCGCCGCGACCCTCTCCCACCGCTATATCACCGACCGCTTCCTGCCCGACAAGGCAATCGACCTTGTGGATGAAGCCTGCGCGCTGATAAGGACGGAAATGGACTCGATGCCAAGCGAGCTTGACGCAGTAAGGCGCAAGATAATGCAGCTTGAAATCGAAGAGGCCGCGCTCAAGAAGGAGGACGACGCTCCCTCCCGCGAGCATCTCAAGAGCCTGCAAAAGGAGCTTTCCGACCAGCGCGACAAGTTCAACGAGATGAAAGCCTGCTGGGAAAGCGAAAAATCCACAATCGGCAAGGTGCAGAAGCTGCGCGAGGAGCTTGAAAGCACCCGTGCGGAAATGGCGAAGGCTGAGCGCGAATACAACCTCAATCATGCCGCAGAGCTGAAATACGGCAAGCTGCCGCAGCTCGAAAAGGAATTGCAGGAGGAAGAGCTGAAGGCGGAGAAAGACGACAACACCACCAACCTTCTGCGCGACAGGGTAACGGACGAGGAAATAGCGATGATTGTTTCCCGCTGGACTGGAATCCCCGTTACCAAGCTGATGGAGAGCGAGCGCAAAAAGATTCTGCATTTGGGCGACACCCTAAAGCAGCGCGTTATAGGTCAGGACGAGGCTGTGGAGAAGGTAACGGAGGCAATACTGCGCTCCCGCGCCGATATTCAGAACCCGAACAGACCGCTTGGCTCGTTCATGTTCCTGGGTCCTACCGGCGTAGGCAAGACGGAGCTTGCAAAGGCTCTTGCGCAGGCGCTTTTCGATGATGAAAAGAACATGGTGCGCATAGACATGACGGAGTACATGGAGAAGTTCTCGGTAAGCCGCCTTATCGGAGCGCCTCCCGGCTATGTGGGCTATGAGGAGGGCGGTCAGCTTACCGAAGCGGTAAGGCGCAAGCCGTACAGCGTTGTGCTTTTCGACGAGGTTGAAAAGGCGCACCCCGATGTGTTCAATATACTGCTTCAGGTTCTGGACGACGGGCATATAACCGACTCGCAGGGCAGGAAGGTTGATTTCAAGAACACAATCCTCATTATGACCAGCAACCTCGGCTCTCAGGATTTGCTCGACGGAATGGTGGACGGCGAAATCTCCGCGATTGCGCGCGACAACGTTACAATGCAGCTTCGCAGGCATTTCAAGCCCGAGTTCCTCAACAGAATTGACGAGATAGTATTCTTCCGTCCGCTTTCCGAAACGGTCATTTCCGGTATAGTAGACCTGCTGATTCGCGACCTCGGCAAGAGGCTCAGCGATAAGCAGCTCGAGCTTACGATAACCGATGCGGCGAAGAAGTATATTATCGAAAACGGCTATGATCCCGCCTACGGCGCGCGCCCGCTCAAGCGCTATCTCCAGTCCAAGGTTGAAACGATGATAGCCCGCGAGCTTATCGCGAACGACCCGCGCCCCGGAACTCGCCTTACCATTGATGAAAAGGACGGCGCTCTGTGCCTTAGTTCAGAGCCTCCCGCCCAAATAAAGCCCTATTAAGCGTTTCACCCGCTAAGAATGCGGGTAAATAATACACATCGCTGACGACTTGAAGGAGGACAAAATCATGGAGCTTAAGGACAGCAAGACACTGGCTAATCTGGCATACGCCTTTGCGGGCGAGAGCCAGGCGCGCAACAAGTACACCTATTTCGCGTCCAAGGCAAAGAAGGACGGCTATGAGCAGATTGCCCGCATATTTACCGAAACCGCGGACAATGAGAAAGAACACGCAAAAATCTGGTTCAAGCTGATGAACGACGGAATCGGCTCTACCGAGGACAACCTCGTTATGGCGGCTGCCGGCGAGCACGAGGAATGGACGGATATGTACGCCAAGTTTGCCAAGGAAGCAAAGGAAGAGGGCTTCGACAGGATTGCCTTCCTCTTTGAAAACGTCGGCAAGATTGAAAAGGAGCACGAGGAGCGCTATAAGGCTCTGCTCGGCAACCTGCGCAGCAAGAAGGTATTCGAGCGCGAGGACGACAAGGTTTGGGTATGCCTCAACTGCGGCTACATCCATCACGGAAAGACCGCGCCCGAGAAGTGCCCTGTGTGCGACCATCCTCAGGCATATTTCCAGCTGCGCGAAACGGCATACTAAGGCACGAAGCTTCGCTTCGCTTTCGGCTCCAGTAAGCATTGCTTACTGGAGCCGAGTTTTCACCATTTCCTTGTTCGGCTGCGCCTCACGGTCAGGAAATGGTGTAAGGAAGCGTCTTTCAGACGCTCCTCGGAGTGGCGGAGCCACTCCTGCGGATTACAAAAGAAGGGAGCATCCCTTCTTTGCTTCCTGCCAAGGAAGTGTCAATAAAGATACACGGACTGCGGTATTTCTATGAACGTTGACACCACAATGCGTGCAGGGGCGGATTCCATATCCGCCCGAACCATTCACGAAAACCGCTTTGCTTGTGGTACTGCAAAAATATCACAACATCCCACCGTCACCCGCAACGGGAAAACTGTGTTTTCCCGCCTTGTTTCGCGTAATAATACGGTTTGGGGAACGGCGGGCGAACACAGTTCGCCCCCCTACGGTAATTAATGGTATTTAATGTCGCTGATATTGCCGATAATCTCCGTCGGAATATGCTGTAAAATCCCGCCTCGAAAAACGAAGCGGGGTTTTGCTATAAGTCATTTATGTTATGAAGAAAAGACTATTCTTTGGGTTACGAAAGGCAGATTACTCCTTCGCAAGTATCTCGCGGCACTCGGGGATTGCGTCCTGTTCGGATTTTGAAAGCGGAGGGTATTCGGGCGCCATATCGGTGAGCGTTTTGACAAGCAGCTCGGTCATAAGATAGCGGGTATACCACTTATTATCTGCGGGCAGGCAGTACCATGGCGCGTGCTTTTTCGAGGTCTTATTGATAAGCTCCTCGTAAAGCGCAAGATAATCGCCGCGCTTTTCCCTGTCGCGAAGGTCGGAGGACGCGAACTTCCAGTGCTTTTCGGGTCTGTCCATCCTTTCAAGGAAGCGCTCCTTCTGCTTTTCCGCGCTTACGTTAAGGAATACCTTTATCATGCGGTAGCCGTTCTCGTAAAGATAGCGCTCAAAATCGCAAATCTGCCTGATTCTTTTATCGAAGAATTCCTCGTCATCCTTGACTCTGGAAACAACGGGAAAATTCTTCTGCAATTGCAGAATCTTTACGGGCAGCACATCCTCATAATGGCTGCGGTTGAAAACGCCTATTGTTCCGCGCGGCGGGACCGCCTTCATAACGCGCCAGAGATAATCGTGCGCAAGCTCCTCGGCGCTGGGCGCTTTGAAGGAATACGCGGAAACGCCCTCGGGGCTCATGCAGGAGAAAACGTGCCTGACAAGCGAGTCCTTTCCCGCGGCGTCAAGCGCCTGAATAACAACGATAAGCCCCTCCGTTCCCTGCGCGTAGAGCCTGTCCTGAAGCGCGGAAAGCGCAAGAAGATTTTCCTCCGTCTTTGCAAGCAGCGCTTTTTTCCTCTGCTTTACATCCTTATCCGCGCCGAAGGGAACCTCCTCTATCTGAAACCTGCCTTCGCCGAAAAATCCGAAATTGTCTATATTCATAACGTCCTCCGCAGTGAATTGCGCCAGCCGGCGTTTATTATGTATACAGAATACCAAAAGTGAAAGCTTTTGTCAATTTATGCGGTTAAAAGAGGCTGAAAGCCATGTTTCAGGCAGGGATTGAACCGTAAGCAGCGAAATACTTGTAAACCCGAAAGGGTTACTTATCATTAAAGGAGCTGTTCATATGCTGAAATACCTGAAAAACTGTATGCTCGCCTATTCCGCGCTCTTCTGCCTTCTCGGAATCGTACTTATAATATGGCCTATCACGGCGTTCACGGTGATATGCTACATTCTCGGCGCTGTTTCCATCATCTACGGCGTTTACAGGATGATTGTGTTCTTCACCGATAAATCCGTTTTTGACGTGCTGCCCTACAGCTTTCTTGTAGGAATGGCAAACGTGCTGCTCGGGCTTTTCATGATTCTCAAAACGCCCAGCGCAATAACTGTGTTTTCTGCAATCGTCGGAATTGCAATCCTCATTTCCGCGGTTGTGTATATGCAGATTTCGATTGATGCGTTCCGCTCCGGCCTTTCCAGCGGAATCCTGATGATTATCGGCTCTACGCTGATGCTTCTGCTCGGCGTTCTTACGCTCTTCCATCCCTTTGAAGCAAGCAATGTTATCGGAACATTCGCGGGCGTGTCGATGCTCATTGACGGAATCACAGGCTTTGTTATCGTATGGCGCTCCAAGAAGATTGCAAAGCTTGTCAAAAACGAGCTTGCAACGCCTGTAAACTAAGCGCCGCGTATTTTGCGCATCGGAGGAAACGAAATTGGCAGAGGCGATACTGGTTCGCGGCAAGGAAAGCCGCGTTTATTCGGGGCATCCGTGGGTATTCAGAAGCGACATAGCCGAGGTTAAGGGCGAGTGCGCCCCCGGCGCGGTTGTAACAGTGCTTTCGCAGAAGGGAACCTTTCTCGCGAAGGCGGTTTACAACCCCAAATCGCAGATTGCTCTGAGAATCCTGAGCAGGAAAAACGAAAAGATTGACCGCGATTTCATTTTCGGGCGCGTAAAGCGAGCGGTGGACTACCGCCGCTCCTTTGCCGACCTTCGCTCCTGCCGTCTGATTTTTGCCGAGTCCGACGGGCTGCCCGCCGTTATCGCGGACAGCTTCGGCGGCGTTATAGTGCTTCAATGCCTCTCCCTTGGAATGGAGCAGTTCAAAAACGATATTGCGGACGCGCTCTACGAAGAATTGAAGCCCGAGGGCATCTACGAGCGCAACGATGTTCCCGTAAGGGAGCTTGAGGGGCTTGAGCAGAAAACGGGGCTGCTGCGCGGCAGCGTTCCCGACCTTATAGAGATGACGGAAAACGGCGTCCGCTTCCTTGTGGACGTGAAGAACGGGCAGAAGACGGGCTTCTTCCTTGACCAGAAGGAGAACCGCGCGGCAATCGCTCCCTTTGTAAAGGGCGCAAGGGTCTTGGACTGCTTTACGCATACCGGCTCGTTCGCCCTCCACGCGGGTCACTACGGAGCAAGCGAGGTCATTGGCGTTGATATTTCCGAATACGCGGTGAAATGCGCGGAGGAAAACGCGCGCCTCAACGGGCTTTCCGGAACGGTCAGCTTCAAGGCGGCGAACGTTTTCGACCTTTTGCATGAGGAATTAGCCGAAAAGAAGAGCTATGATATGGTAATCCTCGACCCGCCCGCGTTCACAAAAACGCGCTCTGCTGTTGCGGGCGCGACAAGGGGCTATAAGGAGATAAACCTGCGCGGAATGCAGCTTGTGCGCGACGGCGGCTACCTTGTAACCTGCTCGTGCAGCCAGCACATTCTGCCCGAAATGTTCCTTGACATAGTGAGGGACGCTATGCGGGACGCGCGCGTCAGCCTCCGTCAGGTAGAATACAGAACGCAGGGACGCGACCACCCGATACTTCCCGCAAGCCCCGAAACTCAGTATCTCAAGTGCGGAATCTTTCAGGTTTTCAGATAGTTCTTTGCGCTTTTCTTCTTGAGATAAATGAAAAAATAAACAAGTATCCAAACAAGCGGGTACAAGGCGCATACCGTATAGAGGGCGCAAAGCAGGGTAACAAAAGAACCCGTTACGCCCTGAAAATTCGGATAGCCGTACCATATGAGAGAAGCAGCCTGAAACAGCGTATAAGCGGCAGCAGCCGCGAAAAAGCGCAGCTTCAGGCGCTTCTTTTCTTTGCTTTTATAGATAAGCAAATGGAAGATAACGGTGCAGGCGATGAAGACGGCGATGATTATTGCGGCAAGGAACCAATGCTGCCGGCAGGTACACAGCACAGGCTCGTGCTCCTCGCCCGTCAGAACGGAAAGCTCCATAAGGCCTACCGAAAGCATCTGCGCGAGTATAAGCAAGGCGGTGATGCAGGCTGTAAGCACCCATGAGCAGCACTCGCGAAGCACCGCAAGCGTTTTCTGTTTCCTTCCGATAAGCTCTATCTCTCTTGCTTCCTTATCAGCCTGAGCCTGTGCGTTTTCCGTCATACGCCCTCCTTATTTAAGCACGACGTTCTCATCGCCGAGCTTCTGCTTGAGCTTTAGAATAAACTGCGCGTCCGCGTCAATCCACATCGACTGCGGCGCCTGCAGGGTCTGCTTTGTATCGGGGAAATGGAGAACAACCGGAGTAAGCCCCGGATGAAGCGTTATAAGCGTTTTTACCTCATCCTGACGCGCGGAGGGAATGCGTATGAAAAGCTTCTGCACCTTGTCCTGAGCGGGAAGGGGCTTTACGGGAAGGGGTTTTGCGGCGGCTGCGGGAATAACGGGCGCTTTGCCCATCTCGGCAACGGTATCCACAAGCAGCTTTATGTCCTCCTCCTCGCGTGCGGAAAGCTTGCCCGTCATAACGACAATTTTATCCGCCGAAAGCAAATCGGAATACTTTTCAAACACGCGCGGGAACAGCAGGCACTCGACCTGCCCGTACAAATCCTCCAGCACACAGAAGCCCATAAGCGCGCCCTTTTTAGTCGCCTTTGAGCGCACCGAGGCGATAATTCCGCCCATTGCAACGCTCTCGCCGTCCGCGTTCGCCTTCATAATCTCATCGTCGGCAAGCTCCATAAGCGCCTTTACGTTCCAGCGGAACTTCTCAAGCTGCTCGCGGTATTCGTCAAGCGGATGACCCGTTATGTATACGCCCGTCATTTCCTTTTCCATGCTGAGCATTGCGCGGCGCGTATGCGGAGGCATATTTGGAAGCGACTGCTTGAAAACATCGGCAAGCGGCGCGGAAGAAGCGCCCATATCAAAAATGCTTACCTGCCCGTCTATATTGCGTTTCAGCGAGGCGCTTCTTTCATCCAGCAGGCTCTCATAAACGGCAAGGAGCTGGCTTCTTTCGCCCTTCAGGCGGTCAAACGCGCCCGCCATAATAAGCCCCTCTACGGCGCGCTTGTTTACCGTTCCCGGGTCAACGCGCCTGCAAAAGTCAAATACATCCTTGAACTCGCCGTTCTTCTCGCGCTCTAAGACAAGCGAGTCAACCGCCTGCTCGCCCACATTCTTTACAGCGCCAAGAGCAAAGCGGATTGCAAGCTTTCCGTTTTCATCCTTATCCGACGAAAACTTAGTGAAAGAGCGGTTCACATCGGGCGGAAGCAGGGATATCCCGACGCTCCTGATATACTGGATATACACCGCTACCTTGCCGCTTGCGCCGATGAAGGAATTCATCATGCTCGCCATGAACTCAACGGGATAATAGAACTTCAGATACGCCGTCTGCACAGCGACAAGGGCGTAAGCGGCGGCATGGCTCTTGTTGAACGCGTAGGACGCGAAATCGCTCATTTCATTGAATATATCCTCGGCAACGCTTTCGGGAACTCCGCGCCTTACCGCGCCGTCAACAACAAGCTTTCCGTTTTCGTCCGTAAGCCCGTGAATGAAATACTCGCGCTCCTGCGCCATTACGTCCTTTTTCTTTTTCGCCATTGCGCGGCGCATAAGGTCGCTTCTGCCGTAGGAATAGCCCGCAAGGTCGCGCACAATCTGCATAACCTGCTCCTGATACACCATGCAGCCGTAGGTTACCTCAAGAATGGGACGAAGCAGCTCATGCTTATAGGTAACGGAGCTTGGGTCAAGCTTTCCCGCCACATAGCGCGGAATGGACTGCATAGGTCCCGGGCGGTAGAGCGAAATAGCCGCGATTATATCCTCAAAATTCTGCGGCTTCATATTGGTAAGAAACTGACGCATTCCTCCGCTTTCAAGCTGAAAGACTCCGTCGGTTTCGCCTGCCGAAATCATATCGTATATGTTTTTATCATCAACCGGAATATCGTCAACCTTTATATGGATATCACGCTTTTCAAGCATTGCAAGGGTATCGCGGATTACGGTGAGCGTCCGAAGCCCTAAGAAATCCATCTTGAGCAAGCCCAGCTTCTCAATCATGCCCATCGGGTACTGAGTGGCTATAATCTCATCGTTGCGCATAAGCGGAACATACTCTGTAACGGGCTTGTGCGTTATAAGCACTCCCGCCGCGTGGGTGGAGGTATGGCGCGGCATACCCTCAAGCTTTAGCGCGGTATCTATAAGCTGCGCTATATGCTCATCGCCCGTATACATAGCCTTTAGCTGCGGCGAGATTTCAAGCGCCTTATTGAGCGTCATCCCGAGATCCATCGGTATCGCCTTGGCGACCGAGTCCGTTTCCTGATACGAAAAATCCAGAACCCTGCCCACATCGCGGATAACACCGCGCGCCGCCATTGTGCCGAACGTGCCTATCTGCGAAACATGATCCGCTCCGTACTTGACGGCAACATAGTCGATAACCTCCTGCCGCCGCTCGTAGCAGAAGTCAACGTCGATATCCGGCATTGAAACGCGCTCAGGGTTCAGGAAGCGCTCAAAAAGAAGGTTATACTTGAGCGGGTCAAGCTTCGTAATATTGAGAGTGTAGGCGACTATTGAGCCTGCTCCGCTCCCTCGCCCGGGTCCTACCATGATTCCGTTTTCCTTGGCATAGCGGATGAAATCCCAAACGATGAGAAAGTAATCCACATAGCCCATCTGAGCTATTACGGAAAGCTCGTACTCAAGCCGCTTTTCGGCTTCCTCGTTTCCGCTTCCGTAGCGAGCGCTCAAGCCCTCGCGGCAAAGGCGTGTAAGCATTTCGAGCGAGTTTTCGCCCGTATCAATCGGGAAGCTTGGCAGATGGATATGCTTAAAGTCAAACTCAACCCTGCACCTGTCCGCAATCTCCTGCGTCCGCTCAACCGCGTCCTTTGCATAGGGGAAAAGCTCAAGCATTTCCCGCTCGTCCTTCAGGTAAAGCTCTGAGGTTTCCATGCGCATACGGGCGGTATCGCTCATGGTTTTGCCCGTCTGTATGCACATTAAAACCTCCTGCGCCGCCGCGTCCTCGCGCGCAATATAATGCACATCGTTGGTAACAACCGTCGGTATTCCCGTATTTCGCGCAACCTGCAAAAGCAGCGGAAGCACGCGCTTTTCATCGGGAATATTATGATTCATCAGCTCAATAAAGTAATTACCCTTGCCGAAAATATCCTGCATATGCAGGGCGTACTCCTCCGCCGCCTTCATGTTCCCGTCAAGGCAGAGCTTCGGAAGCCGCCCCGAAAGGCAGGCGGAGAGCGCAATAAGCCCCTCATGATGCTCGCTTAAAAGCTTCTCGTCAATCCTGGGGCGATAGTAATAGCCGCGGACGAAGCCTGCGGAATTGAGCTTTATCAGGTTCTGATAGCCTATATTATTCTCGCAGAGCAGGATAAGGTGGTTCATTTCCCTGTCGGTTTTATCATCCATATCCCGCGCGGTGTACATTTCACAGCCGATTATCGGGCGGATTCCGCGCTTTTCAAGCGCAAGCGAAAAATCCACAACGCCGTACATAGCGCCGTGGTCGGTTATCGCGCAGGAGGTAAAGCCCTTCTCCTTGAGGGTATCGGCAAGCTGCTCGATTCGGCAGGCGCCGTCAAGCAGGCTGTATTCGGTATGCAGGTGCAGATGCGCAAACAACGGCGCGCCCCCCTTTCCGACTGTCAGTTCGTTGCCTTGGGATAGCAGGTCATAAGGATTTCTGTTACCTTATTTTGCTTTATGGTATAGGTTAGGCGGGCGACATAGCCCGAATCCGGCTCGTAGGAATACATAAGCGTGTATTCGCCCTCGCCCGTTTTGGTAAGATAGCCCTCCTTGGACTGGTCGGAGTTATAGTAAAGGTCTCTGTCGCCCTTATAGTTTTCAAGCTGCCCGCAATCGCGGAAGAGCGCGATAACCGCGTCCTTATCCATTCCTACCTTGGTATTGCGCGGACCTACGGTGGATGAGGAGGTGGTGTGGATGTAGTAAAGCACGGGCTTGCCCTCATGGTTGATGAAGCGCATTTCGCCAAAGGAATACTTGGAAATGGTTACGGGCGTTGAGCCTTGCCCCTCATCGCTTCCCGTTTCGGAGCTTATAGACTCACCGTACTTCTTGTTCGCCACGTCCATGGTGGTTTTGTTAATCTCTACCCCATCAAAATCCTCGTCCTTGCCGTTGCCCAGCATCGCCTTCTGCGTTCCCGCCTTTACCTTGTAGGTATAGGTTTTTGTGTTGGAAACCTTCGCTCTTGCGTTTACACTCAGGCATTTCAGGGTATAGTCGCCGCCGGTCAGGATTATAGAGATATCATCGCTGTATACGGGGCTGTCCGGAGTCGGGGTTCTGCCGGTAATAGTGTAATATATGGTAACATTGGGGTCGCCCTCGCCGGGCTTGATTCTTACGCGCTGGCGCTGCTGATACACTCCGCTTGCAAGCGAGCTGGTAGGAACCTTCGGGCTGTCGTAGGATATTGTGAAGGTCACGGTAAGCCCGTCGCTGACAAGCTCGCCGTTGACGCACCACGCCTTTATGACCCAAACGCCCTCGTTTATGGTTATCGACTCGCCGCCGTAGGGCTTTGCGTCCTGATAGGTTATGTTATCGCCGGTAGAGCCTATGTAATAGTAAATATCATAGCCCTGCGAGGATGAGATATAGAAGGTCTGGTCGTCGTTGAACCTACCGGCGGTCAGGGTGCAGGTGGGCGTTGCGGGCAGGGTTTTATTGCGCATTTCCGTAAAGACGGAAAGTCCGGTTTTCTCCGCCCCCTCCTCCATAACGGTTATTGCGTCGTTTATCCTGTTCGTGCCTTCGTAAAGCCTTATAAGATTGCGGTAGCCCTCGTCCGTTGTGGGCGAAAGCGTGTCGATATAGTAGCGGTAGAGCGTTTCCGCGTCCGCGTCCCGCTTTTCGATTTCAAAGCAGGTGGCGAGGTTCAGCACGCTCGGAAGATGGCGCGCCTCTGCCGTCAGCTTCTTGTTTTCAAGGTTATCCTTATCCGAATAGAACGCGGTCTGATACGCGTCAATCGCTTTTCCGATATAGCCCGCGTCAAAGTATTCGTCGCCTATCGTCCAGTACGCGGCTGCCGAAGCATCCTTGCCGCGCCTTGCCATAATAACCTGCCCCGCGTCCGTCCACCTCAGGTACGCAAACGCGCCCATAACCACCAGCAGGATAACGGCAACGACG
>CAZUTB010000005.1:0-15969 GCA_964622905.1 uncultured Oscillospiraceae bacterium
GTCGGTAGTTCTTGACAGGGTATGCAGAGCACATCGTTCACATCGATGGGGTCACTGGTTCGAGTCCAGTACAGACCACCACACAAGGAAAGCCCTTGAGAAATCAAGGGCTTTTCTTTTACTTATAACGCTGGCATATGTTATTTCTGCAAGGCTGACTTTCGGCAACTTTCTGCTCCGAAGGGGACATCCTTCAGAACGTAAATTCATCAGCTTTTCGCCTGCTGCATTGTCCTGCGCCGCAGTTGTTTGCGGATACGCTGCGCAATTTTGTCAAGCGTGCGGCGGCGGAGCAATGGGATATAACGGAAGTGAGATGCTGCGTCGGCTCCTGTTGATTTGTGGAAAATGATGGTTTACCGTAGGAAGGCTGTTTATATTGTCGTTTATAAAAACTCTTTACAAGTGGACGTATAAGCGGCTATAATAACGATAACAAAGCGCCATGCGAAGCGAGGTCAAAACCATGCCATACATCACGGCACAACAGGCGGCTGAGAAATGGGGCGTATCCCTGCGCTATGCGCAGCGGCTTGTGAGTGAAGGCAGGGTCAGCGGCGCGCGGAAATACGGGCGCGCGTGGATGATACCCGTAGGCGCGGAAAAGCCCCCTGACCCGCGCAAGGCGCGAGAGCTGCCGCGGGAGGAAGACTCAACCAAGCTGTTTTTGACCGCCGTTGATTTGCCGAGGAAGGATTCGGACGCAGCGCTCTTAGGGCTTACAGAACCGCTGCGTTCGCTTGCCGCCGCCGACATCGCCTTTAGGCAGGGGAATGCAGAGCCGGCAAAGACGGTATGGCGTGAAACGCCGCCGGAGGATGAAACAAAGCTGTCCGCGGCGTCCCTTGCTGCCGCCGCCTCAATCAGCTCCGGAGACTACACGCTTTATGAGGAAATCAATGGCTTTTTACAGGGGCAAGCAGCAGAGGCGAAAAGCCCTAGCGACAAGGCGCTTTTGTCCCTTCCTGGGACGCTGGCGGCGGTGAGCATGGCTGCGCCGCAGATGACTCCGGACTGGCTTAAGGGCTGTGATTTTTCGCTTTTTCCCCATGCGCTCCGCCCGTTTCTGCTGTATCTGTACGCGCTGCATCTGCGCAATACCGGAGCGTACTCGGAAATGTTCGGCATTGCAAGGGCGGCGCTGCTGCTCACGGAAAAGCCGGATACCTTTACATGGCTTGACGTATACCTCGCCGTGCTCTGCGCTGTGGCGGCGAACGCGCTGGGGGACATGGCGCAGGTGAAGCGCTATCTTGACGCCGCGCTTGCGCAGGGGATGCCCGCAGGCTTTATCGCGCCGTTTGCCGACAGCCTTGGCGACTTCGGCGGGCTGGTGGAGGCTGCCGTTGAGCGGGACTATCCTCAATACCGCAAGGCTATCACAGAGCTTTGGGAGTATTCCTTCAAAAACTATATGCGCTTTCACAACGCCTTTGCCAAGGAGCATATTACAACGGTACTCACCGCACGGGAGTATCAGGCAGCCCGCCTTATCGTGCGCGGCGAAACCTACTCCGAAACCGCGCGGCGTATGCACCTGTCTGTCAGCCGCGTCAAGCATATCTTAACCGATGTATATGCTAAGCTGTTCATTGCCGGAAAGCAGGAGCTAAGCCCGTTCATCCTCTGAAAAAGTGTCCGTTTTTGTCTTGAATCGAACCTGTGCGAAACGCCCGTATTCATTTATAATTTACAGTGTGTATTCAGGAATTGTGCGCACAGAAAGCCTCATTTGCCGGATGCTGTGAGAGGTCATCGGCATTCGCGCCTGCGGGCGCTTGCTTTGGGAAAGCAGGCGCAGCCTGACCAAAGAGGCTCAATTGATATCGGAGGGATGCGGGATGCGGATGAATCGAACGGCGGCGGTGCTGCTTAGCGCTGTATTGACGCTGTCGCTGTGCCTTGCGGCTTGCTTTGCTATACAATCTTATGACCTGCTCCTGATAAACGCTTCAATTTCTGTATCGGCATTTCAAGCGTAAGCTTGCCGATTTTTGTTGCTCTTTCCTCCCGTTTATGCTAGAATTCATCCATAGCGTGAGCGCCGAAAGCGCGCCCGCGTACAGCAAAAGGAAGTGTGTGGATGTCGATTCTTGCCTGATGTCGGTATTTTATTACCGGCTTCGCTTGCGGCTTATGCCGTTGGCTGTGTTTGCTTTTGCATTACGGTATAAATAACGCCTGTCGGCGCTTATGCCGTGAGAAAAATGCGGGCATATTGGCGGAATTGACTCCACAGAGCATATATATGCCGGAGCTTATTTTTGCCGCGTTTTCAGCGCGGTGTTTTGTTATGTGTTGAAACGCGCAGGATAGGCGTGCAGACTGCTCTGACCTTAGCGATTCGCTTCGGTGATGATAATTGAGGCAGCTTGCTGTATACATAATATGCTTTCTTTGGCTTTGACGATGTGTAATATAATGGCGGCGATGCACAGTAAAATACGCAGCAGGCTTTCGCGGAATATATGCATTAATGTGTAATTCCTGCATCCTCGTTAACAGCTCCGCCTATATCCGCTGACACACTTTCTTGGTTGTGAGGAGAATTGAATAATGGTAATTAAATGTAACGGAATCAGCAAATCATACAGGTATTTTGAAAAGAACGAGGGCTTCAAAGCCTCCGTTAAGTCCCTCTTTTATCGCAAAACGCTTCTGCGCGAGGCGGTCAGGGATTTTTCTTTTGAGATGGAGGACGGCGAGTTCATCGGGCTTATGGGTCCTAACGGCGCGGGAAAATCCACGCTCGTTAAGGTGCTTACGGGAATTATCGACAAAACCTCGGGCGAGCTTACCGTGCTTGGAAAAAAGCCGTTTGAGGCGGATAATGATTTCAAGCGGCAGATTGCCGTGGTTATGGGGCAGAAAAGCCAGCTTTGGTGGGATTTGCCCGCAAGCGACACCCTGCTTATGCAGAAGAGCATTTATGGAATTGTGGACGGCGATTACCGCAGAAGCGTCGGCGAGCTGAGCGAGCTTTTTGATGTCGGTAAGCTGCTCAATGTTCCCGTCCGCAATCTTTCTCTCGGCGAGAGGATGAAGTTTGAGCTTATCTGCGCGCTTCTGCACGGACCTAAGCTGCTTTTCCTTGACGAGCCGACGATAGGGCTGGACGCGTCCGCACAGCTTCAAATTCGGCGCTTGCTCAAATCGGCGGGGCAGGAGCGGCACGTTTCGCTTCTGCTCACGAGCCATTACACGCAGGATTTGCTGGACTTGACGCCGCGCGTAATGGTAATCCGCGGCGGAGAGAAGCTATACGACGGCGATTTGCCGTCCCTGCTGCACGGAATGAGCAGGTACAGGCTGGTAAACGTTTCACTCTCCGGAAGGGCGGAGCTTAAGCTTGACGAGAGCATGATTGTCGAAAGGACGGAGAACAAACTTTCTATGCGGCTTCCGCAGGACGAGGTGAAGGATGTGCTTGCCGCGCTGTTTTCGCAGGGCGTTGTTGCGGACCTTACGGTTGAGGATGAGGATGTCACAGAGCTTGTCGAGCGCCTGTACTTGGGGGGCGCCCAGCAATGAAAAAGTATGTGACAATCTTTTCGTCCTACCTCAAATCCGCGCTGGTTTACCGCGCTGACGCGTGGCTTTCGGCTGCATTCAGCCTTTTCACCGTGCTTGCGTTCTGCCTTCTCTGGTCGCTTCTTATACCCGATGGCGGAACGCTCAGCGGCTTTTCGCTTCCCGAAATGATGACCTACACTCTGCTTTGCCAGATGCTTGCGCCGCTTGCGCAATCCTCGGACGCTATGTGGATATTCGCGGATGAAATCCGGAGCGGAAAGTTTTCAAAGTATATGTATACGCCCGTAAGCCCGTTCGGAGCGTTCGCCGCCTGCTCGCTTGGAAAGGCTATGCCGTAGTTTTTGGCAGCCTTCCTCTCTGCATCGTCTGGGGCGTGCTGCTCGGCGGAATCATGGCGCCCGTCAGCTTTATCGGAATTCTTACAGCTCTGCCGATTCTTATAATGGTTGCGGCGTTCATCGTGCTGCTTAATTATCTAATCAGCTACCTTGCGTTCCGCTTTACGGACTTGACGGGAGTAGTCCTGATTCGCGGCGGGCTTATCTCCTTCTTCTCGGGCGCGCTTGCGCCGCTGGAGGTGCTTTTCGGCTCTGCGCCCCTCTGGTCGCCGCTCTACTATGTGGCGGATTATCCGATAATGTGCATAATGAGCAGAGCGCCGGTTTCGCCGCTCACCGCGCTTCTTGTTATAAGCGGCTACACGCTCGCGCTTGCGCTCGTTTCGGGCAGGATTTCAGCCTCGAGCCGCCGCCTCTATGAGGGGGTGGGCGCGTGAAAAACACAACGCTTCGCTCGATACTTTCGCTTATGCGCATCAAGTTCTCAAGCGCCGCAATCTACCGCGCGTCCTTCTTTACCGCGTTCTTTGTGGATTGCTCCTTCTTCGTTATACAGCTTGTGTTTCTCAGCCTGATTTCGGCGGGAGCCAATACCTCGTGGACGCCTGAAATGTACAGGGTTTTCGTCGGCTCGTTCATGACGCTTGACGGAATCTATATGACCACATGGTTCTTCGGAATCGTCGGGCTGCCGGATCAGATTCGCTCGGGCGAGCTTGACCTTTGGCTTGTGCGCCCCTTGAACCCGCTGTTTTACGTCACCTTTTCCAAGATAGATTTCGGCTCATTGCCGGTTGCGGCAGCGGGAACGATAATAACCTTCGTTTCTGCCGCGCAGGGAGGCTTTCTCAAGCCGCTCAATGTGGTTTTGTGGCTGCTGGCGCTTCTTCTGATGTACATTTTGATGTATGTGCTGTCGCTGCTCTTGCGCTGCATAGCCTTCTGGACAACCTCCACAAAGGCGTCCGAAAGCACGGAAAGCGCGCTGATTGACGCGGCGACAAAGCTGCCGCTGCCCGCGCTTCGCGGCGCTGCGCGGTGGGTGCTGCTCCTTGCGCTGCCCTACGGAATTGTCGCGAACTTTCCCGCAATGTGTATGTTCGGAATGGCTTCGCTTGCGTTCTGGGGCTGGGCGGCGCTGCTGACCGCGCTTTTCACCCTGCTTGCTTTGTTCGTATGGAAACGCGGGCTAAAGCGCTATGAGAGCGCCTCGTCATAATGCGAAAAGTGTAAAAGGCAGAACGAAAAATAGTATAACCATAATAATAGCCCGCCGAAGACGCTTCTGTTTTCGGCGGGCTGCTTTATTATGCAACTGTATCCTTATGTCTTGCTTTTACTAGTGCGCCTGCTTTATTTGCGCATCTTCGCTCCGCCGAGCTTTCCGCCCTTCGCGCCGCCATTGCCTTGAAGAATCGCGGACTGGAAGGCGTAATTGTTATCGTTCTTATCATTGAACGCGAGCATTGCGTAGCCGACCATTCGGTCAATCAGGTTGGAGAAGGGGATTCCGCTTTCCTCAAAGAGGTAATATGCCATGGAGCCGGGAATGCAGTTTATCTCGGTAATGTAGATTTCGCCGCTTTCCCTGTCCTGCATAAAGTCGATTCTTACAACGCCCTTGCAGTCAAGCGCCTTGAAAACGTCAACGGCAATCTGCTGCACCTTTTTAGTAACCTCGTCGGATACGGGCGCGGGTATATTGCGCTTGAGCGAAGCCATTCCCTCGGACGCCTGCTTTGCGCCCTTCAGGTACTTTTCGGAGAAATCCAGAAGCTCCTCACTGGTAAGCGGCATTTCAAGCACGGAGGGGGTAACGTCGTCGCCGTAGCCAAGCACGCCGCAGTTAAGCTCAATAGGCTTGTTCAGACCTTTTTCGATAAGCGCCCTTCTGTCATAGGAGAACGCAAGCTCCATAGCCCTTACAAGCCCGTCGCGGTCATGCGCGCAGGAAACGCCGATAGACGAGCCGAGGTTTGCGGGCTTTACGAAAACGGGGTAGGGGAGAGCCTTCTCTATGCGCGATATTACTCCGTCCCTGTCCTTCTTCCAGTCAAAGCGCGTTGCGAACTCGGCGGGCAGAACGGGGAAGCCGTAGGACTTAAACATCTGGTGCATGATTATCTTGTCCATGCCAATCGCGCTTCCGGCAACTCCGACGCTCGTATATGGAATATTTGCCATTTCAAGCATACCCTGAAGCGTTCCGTCCTCGCCGTGCATTCCGTGCATAACGGGCAGAACAACCTCGATGCGGTATAGAATCTTCGTCTGCTCATGCGCGAAAAGCTTCTTCGTTCCGGAATGGGCGTAGAGGATTCCGCTTCCCGCCGTCATGTCAAGCCAGCAGCGGGTAAGGTCGGGGTCGTCCTCGTGGAAGGGCTGAAAGGTGCGTATGTCCGTAAGCTTCTGACCCGTGTACCATACGCCTTTTTGGGAGATGTAGATAGGGGTGAGGTCGTACTTTTCCCTGTCAACAGCCTCCATAAGCTGAATTGCGGAGATAATGGACACCTCATGCTCGCAGGTGCGGCTGCCGAAAATTACGGCGAGCGACAGCTTCTTAATCATTTTGTTTCCTCCTTATGTCAAGCTTCCGAGTAATTATCGGGAAGGTCGTTTTCATAAAGCACAACGTCGCCCTTCTGAATAAGGGAATGAAGCAGCTCGGTGCTTTCGTCAAGGCTTTGCACAATATGCAGGTTCTCCTTCGGGAAGCCTGCCGATAAAAGCCCGTCGCGAATCGGCTCTGAGTGGCGCTTGCCTACAAGTATAGCTATGTCAACGCTTTCAGCCATTTCCGCGCCGAAGGCTTTGTTGAACTCCGCTTCCTTTTCGCCAAGCTCTACCATGCCGGGCGTTATTATTATCCGCCTTCCGCCGGTGAACTGCTTAAGAGCGCGGAGCGCCATGTGCGCGCCGTGTGGATTGGAGTTGAACGCATCGTCGATAACGGTGAACAGCCCGCCGGAGGGAAGCATTTGCAGCCTGTGCTCAACTGGCGTCAGCTTTGCAATTCCGCGCTGCATCTGCTTAAGGGTAAGCCCGAGGCGGACGCACATTGCTGCGGCGAGCGCTATATTCGTTATGTTATGCTCGCCCAGCAGCTTGGTTTTGCAGCGTATGCTGTCGTTTCCCGAATGCAGCGTGAATTCCGAGCCCTCCGAGGTAAGCGAAAGTCCGTCGGCGTATACGTCGTCCAAGTCATTAAGCCCCGCAAGCGCCTTGGGCTTTTCGGTCTTTTCGTAAAGGGATTTGCATATTCCGCCGTCATCGGGGAAAACCGCAAGAGTATCCTGCGGGAGCGCTTCGATAAGCTCGTACTTCGTGTCGCGGATTCTCTCTATCGTCTTAAAGGTATCAAGGTGCTGCGGACCGACGGAGGTAAGTATTCCGTACTGCGGGCGGACAAGGCGGCACATTTCCTTTATATCCCCTACATGGCGCGCGCCCATCTCTGCAACAAAAACCTGATGCGAGGGGTCGAGCTGACTGCGAATAACGCGCGTTACGCCCATCGGAGTGTTGAAGCTGGAGGGCGTTACAAGCGTGTTGTATTTTTCACTGAGAAGCGTTCCGAGAATGAATTTGACGCTCGTTTTGCCGTAGGAGCCTGTTATTCCGATGCGGATAAGCCCGGGCATTGAGAGCAGCTTGCGCCTTGCGTCGCGGAAATACATTTCGCTTATCAGCTTTTCGATGGGCCACGCGAGCAGCCCCGCAAGCGCGGTGAGCCAAGGAATGAACAGCGGGAGGATTGCAAGAAGCGGCGCTATCGGAAGGAAAGCCGAAACTGCAAGGCATATCGCCGCCATTACAATAGCGTAAACCGCGTAAAGGCGCTTGATGCGCGCGGTGAAGCGAAGCGGCTTTTTATTGGATTTCCTAAACCATTTCGGCAGAGCCAGTCCGCCTAAGGAGGATAAGGCGAAAACCGCGCAGGAGGCGATAAGGTCAACAGCTGCGCTCATCGCCCGTGCCGCGGTGTTTTCAAGCATCATCAAAAGCAAAACCCATACGGCAAGCAGCGCGCCGGGCAGGTAAGCCTTTACGCGGTTGCGCCTGAGGGTTTTGAAATAGCCGGGGAACTGGTAGCTCTCAAGCTGAAAATAATGTATATGCCCGCGCGAGCCTAATACGCACGCGGCGGCGGGTGAGAGCGCCAGAATTATCGAGGCAGCCGTCATGCCTTGTTTCCTCCGTCAGAAAAGAATGCGCGTATTACCGTAAGGCAGTACGCCGCCCTTTCAAGATAGGCAAAATGCCCCGCGCCCGAAAGCTTAACTAGCCCGCAGTCAGGGATTTCCTTCTCCATCATTTCACCCATCCATATCGGCGTTTCCGTGTCCTTATCGCCCCAAAGGAGCAGCACGGGTCTTTTTATTTTATGAAGCTCGCCCGTAAGGTCGAGCAGGATAACCCTGTTGAAAATTCCGCGCATATGCGGGCTTAGCACCTTGTAATCTGCGCTTCCGTAGCGCTGAATAAGCGCCTCGCGCCAGCCGGGGCAGCATTTCTTGAGCGGCGGCAGCTTTTCCGCAAGGGTAATCAGCTTCTTGAGGCGCTGATAGCGCTTCTGCTTTGCCGTCTTTTCACCGTTTGGTTTGCCCGGTATTCCCGCAGCGCCGGTCAGCACAATTTTATCAAATAGGCCGGGATAATTCGCCGCAAGATAGATTCCTACGCGCGCGCCGAAGGAATGGCAGATTACGGAAGGAGCTTTAAGTCCGAGCTTTTCTATGAGCGCTTTTACGCACTCTGCGTATTCCGGAACGCCCCATTCGGTTTTCGGCTCCTCGCTTTTCCCGAACGCGGGAAAATCAAGCGCCGTCACGCGGTAGTCTTTGGAAAGGTCGTCAATATACGCCCTCCACAGCTCCGCAGAGCAGCCCCAGCCGTGAAGCAGCAGTACGTCCCTTCCGCTGCCCTTAGTTTCATAATATATGCTCTGCCCGTTAAGCTCCTGCTGCATCTTTCATATCCTTTCGGGCTTGTGCTTCTGCCTTGATATCCCAAATGTATCTGAGCTTTTCCGTAGAGCCGTCAAGAGCCTTCCGATACTCATCGGGAACGGGAACGCGCATTTCGCGCATTACCTTAAGCCCCTCTATCGTGCGCTTGCTCGCCTCGTTGTCGGGGTCGCAGGTTATAACGGCGTCAAGGAAGCCAAGCTCGCAGAGCGCGGGTGCTATAAGCCTGCACGCGCGCAGTGCGTAATGCTTGCCCCTGTACTTCTCTGCTATATTGTAGCCGACGTGCCCTGCATAGTACATAAGCCCGCCCTCGCCGTCCCTTACGGCAACATAGCCAATCTCCTGCCGCTTTCCGCGCAGGGTAATGCGGAAATAGAAGGTCTGGCTGATGTTGTCCTTGGGCTGAGCGGGGTATACGTCAAGCAGGTATACGTCGATTTCGCCGTCCGTGTACCGCTTTTCCTTTGAGAAAAACGCCTTCCAAAAGGACATCGCTGCCTCCGTTACTGCACGCTTTGCAGGGAAACCCTGCAAAGCAGCTCGTCAAAGTCTTTCTTTTCCATAAGCTGAGTGCCCTCGGTCATAACGCTCGCGGCGCCCGCAGCGCAGCCGAAGCGGAACGCGTCCTTGATATCGCCGCTCTGAATTATGCCGCTCAGGAAACCCGCAACCATGCAGTCGCCCGCGCCGACGGTGCTTCTTACCGGAACGGAGATGGCGGGGGAGTAGAGGGCTGTTTCCTCGGTGCAGAGCATTGCGCCCATTGCGCCCATGGAAACCAGCACGGTCTGCGCTCCGCGCTTCTGCATTTCTCTTGCAGCCTCAAGTATTGAACGCATCGTCTGGAGCGGCCGCCCTACGGTCATCTCAAGCTCCTTGATGTTTGGCTTTATTAGGTAGGGCTTCGCCTCAAGCGCGCTCGTCAGCATTTCCCCGTGCGTGTCAAGCACAGCGCGGCAGGGGCAAACGCTCATCAGGTCGCGGTAATACTCCTTGGGAGTCCCGGGAGGCATAGCGCCCGTAAAAACTATATAGCGGCTCTTCTTCGCTCTCTCGCCGACCAGAGTTCTGAACAGCGTGAGCATTTCCGTGTCAACCTCGGGTCCGCGCTCGTTAAGCTCGGTAACCTGATGGCTTTCCTCGTCCACAACCTTCAAATTCGTGCGCATCTCGCCCGAAACGGTCATGAACCGTGCTTCAACTCCGCTCTTTTCAAGGTGAGCAATGACCTCGGAAAGGCTCTTATCGCCGACTATTCCCATGCAGCTTGACGGAACGCCGAGGCGGCGGAGCGCAATAGCTACGTTGATTCCCTTTCCGCCGACATCGCGCGTCTCGCGGCCGATTATGTTCGTTGCCGAAACCTCGAATTTTTCGAGATAAACGGTTTTATCAACCGAGGGATTCATGCATATCGCCGTTACCATTTTTGTATTCCTCCCCACGTCCCGAAAGCATATCACGCCTTGGGAAAAAAATCAATCAGCTCTGCCTTTGTCGGCTGAGGTACAAACACAAGTCATCATCGTTGCGGCAGATTGCGTTTTCGGAAAGCGGCTTGTCTTCATACCATACTCCGCTTCCGTCCGGAATATAGCCGCGCCGCGCGTACATTCTCTGCGCCGTTCCGTAGCCCGCGTGCAGCCCTACCGCGAGCGTTGAGGTATCGGAGAGGCTGAACGCCACATTTTCAGCCGCCTTAAAGAGCCTTGAGCCGATTCCGCGCCCGCGAAAGCGGATAAGCACGTTGAAATCGCTGATTTCGGGCAGCTTCATCGGCTCGAAGGGACCGCTTTTTGCAGCCTTCAATACGGTTATATAGCCCGCAGGCTCGCCGCCGACATCTGCCATAATGCAGAATCTGAGCCCCTTCTCCTGCTCGCAAAGGTACTCAAGGAATTGCTTTTCGGGCTTATTCCAGCCTTGGCGGGAAAAAGCCTCGGAAAGCGCCTTTGCGTCCTTTTCTTCCATTGCGCGTATCAGAATTTCGTCGTCCATATTACTCTATACCGAGCAGCTTCCTGAACTCGTCCTCCGAAATAACGCTTATGTTAAGCGCCTGTGCCTTTGTCAGCTTGCTTCCCGCCTTTTCGCCGGCAAGCACAAAATAGGTGTTT
This sequence comes from uncultured Oscillospiraceae bacterium, assembly GCA_964622905.1. Lineage (GTDB taxonomy): Bacteria > Bacillota > Clostridia > Christensenellales > Aristaeellaceae > STF2-37. Next base: position 10,963 of record CAZUTB010000005.1, read on the forward strand.
TTGCTTACGGAGGAGGAGGCTTTTCCGCCTGCGCGCCTTACCGCGTCCTCGGCTTCCTCGCGGGACATATACTTGAGCGTTCCTGTTACAACCACGGTTTTGCCGCTGAGCGCCCCGCCCTCGCCCTGCGTTTCCGCCGCCTTCGGGCTTACACCGCTTTCGATAAGGCGGTCAATCATCTGTATGTTTTCGGTGAATGAAAAGAACTCCGTAACGCTCTGCGCAACGGTATCGCCGACATCGTCAATCTTCGTCAGCTCGTCCTCGCTCGCCTTTTCCACGTTTTCCAGCGTTCCGAAATGCGCGGCGATATCCCTTGCGGTTTTGCGCCCGACATTCGGGATTCCTATTGCGTAAAGGAATGCGTCCAGCTCACAGCGCCTACTCTTTTCTATCGCGTCCATCACGTTCTGCGCGCGCTTTTCCTTAAAACCGCTAAGGCTCAGAAGCTGCTCCTTGGTTATCCTGTAAATATCGCTCACGTCGCGGACGATATTGCTGTCATAGAGCAGCTCCGCCGTTTTCTCGGAAAGGTTGTCTATATCCATGGCGTCGCGCGAGGCGAAATGCTTCATGCGCATTACCGCCTGCTGCTTGCAGGACACACGGTTCACGCAGAAAAGGTGCGCACCGCGCCTTTCAAGCCTTCCGCCGCATTCGGGGCAGAATTCCGGAACGGGTATCGGCTTTTCGGTCGTTTCCTTGTCGTCAACCCTACCCATAATTTCAGGAATAACATCGTTGCTTCGGCGAATCCATACGCGGCTTCCGAGCATTACGCCCTTGCGCATTATGTCGCCCTCGTTGTTGAGCGTCGCCTTTCTTACGGTAACTCCCGCAAAATCCACGGGCGCAAGGTGCGCAAGCGGTGTCAGCTTTCCCGTGCGTCCAAGCTCCCATGTTACGTTTTCAAGAATCGTCGTCGTTTCCTCGGCTTCAAACTTGAAGGCAACCGCCCACTTCGGGAATTTTTCGGTATAGCCAAGCCTTTTGCGCTCGTCGTAGCTTCTGAGCTTGACCACAGCGCCGTCGATGAGATAATCAAGCGAAGGTCTTGCTTTTTCGATTTCGCGTATATGCAAAATGATTTCGTCAAGTCCCTTCGCCGTTTCGCAGTAGGGGCTTACCGTAAGACCGTTATCTTTGATAAAGCCGAGCATATCAAGGGCGCTGTCAAATTCCTTGCCCTCAATATAGCCCACCTGATAGAAAAACGCGCTGAGGCGGCGCTTTGCGGTTACGGCAGGGTCGAGGTTGCGGAGCGCTCCCGCAGCGGCGTTTCTTGCGTTTTTGAGCCTGTCCTCGGCGGTTTTGTTGTATTCCTCAAGCACCGAAAGGCGCATTATGCACTCGCCCTGAACCTCTATAAGACCCTTGTAGGGTATAGTGAGCGGCACATCGCGCAGCGTTCTCGCCTGAGGAAGAATTTCCTCTCCCGTTTCGCCGTTGCCTCTTGTAGCCGCGCCGATAAGAACCCCGCCGTCATAGGTGAGGTTTATCGTAAGCCCGTCAAATTTATACTCTATTGTAGCCTCAAGCTCATCCGCAGTACCGAGCGCGCGCTGAGTTCTCTGGTACCAGGCGCGCAAATCGCCCTCGGACTGCGCCTTGTCCATGCTCCACAGCCGCCCAAGGTGCTTATGCTCAAGGAACGCGGGCATAACCGCTCCGCCGACCCTGTGCGTAGGAGAGTCGGGAAGCACCCTTCCCGTTTCCTTTTCAAGCCGCGTCAGCTCATCGTAGAGCTTATCCCATTCCTTATCGGAGATTATCGGCTCGTCAAGGTCGTAATACGCGTGAGCGGTTTCATTAAGCCTGTCTACAAGCGCGCGCATACGTTCCTCTGTCATATATTATCCACCTTTACGATTGGCGCAATCGCCGCCGCGAATTCCTTTTCGCCATAGGCGGTGAAGGTTATTCTGACCCTTGCGTCCGCGCCCTGACCGCTTACGGCGGTAACGGTGCCCTCGCCGAATTTCTTGTGCAGCACGGTGTCGCCCGATTTGAACAGCAGCGCAGCGCCCTCGGTTTCGTGCGCCTTTGAGGGAACAAAGCCCTTTGTAACGCCCGGAATGTCTATGGGCTTTGAATACGTTCTCTGCCCGTAGCCCTTGGGTCCGAAATCGGCGGGCTTGCGCTCGTGCTTCTGCGCGCGGGCGTTCTGGAGGTATTCCCTTGTCGATACGGTTGCGCTTCTCTGCCCGAATTCCTCCTCGCGCTTCTTTCCGTAGTTTTCGTCAAGCAGGCGCTTGGGAATCTCGGAAAGGAAGCGGCTTGGGGCGTTGTGCTGCATATTGTTGTAAAGCATTCTTGTGGTTGCGTAGGTCAGGTGCAGCAGCTTTTTTGCGCGGGTTATTCCTACATAGCAGAGCCTGCGCTCTTCCTCAAGGCGGTTTTCCTCCATCTCGCAGCGCGCGGAGGGGAAGATTCCGTCCTCCATTCCGGCTATGAAGACCACGGGGAACTCAAGCCCCTTGGCGGTGTGCAGCGTCATAAGCGTCATAAAGTTCGGCGCTTCGTCCGCTCTGTCAAGCTCGGTAACGAGCGATACGTTTTCAAGGAACATCTGAATGAGCGTCTGCCCCTCCTCGGGCTGAGCCTTCTGCTCAAATTCCTTAACCGCGCCCATGAATTCCTGCACGTTTTCGGCGCGGCTCTGATCCTCGTCGTTCTTTTCCTTCTGATACTGGGTAAGCAGCCCGACGCGCTCAACCATAAGCTCAACGAACTCGGAAAGACCCATCGTCTGGCTCAGCGCCATCAGCTCGCTCATAAGGTCGGCAAACACCTGCAAGGATTTTGCCGCGCGGGAGGAAAGCGTGTCCGGAGGCGTGAGTGATGCGGCGAAAAGGCTTATTTCCTGCTTGCGCGCAAACTCGCGCAGCTCATTTACCGTGCTGTCGCCTATTGAGCGCTTCGGGGTGTTAATTATTCTCGCTACGGAAACATCGTCGGCGGGGTTGTCTATAACGCGCAGGTAGGCAAGCACGTCCTTGACCTCGCGCCTGTCGTAGAATTTTGTTCCGCCGAAGATTCGATAGGGTATTCCGGAGCGGACGAGCATTTCCTCAAGCACGCGGCTCTGCGCGTTTGTTCTGTAAAGCACAGCCATGTCGCCGAACTTATAGCCCTGGTTCGTCAGCTCGCGGGCATGGTGGCATATCCACGCGCCCTCCTCATGCTCGTCGCCTGCCGCGATAACCTTTATCTTCTCGCCGCCGTCCTTGTCCGTCCACAGCGTCTTTTCCTTGCGTCCCGCGTTGTGAGCTATAACCTGATTAGCCGCGTCAAGAATGTTGGAGGTGGAGCGGTAATTCTGCTCAAGCTTGATAACCGTGCAGCCGGGGTAATCCTTCTCAAAATCAAGAATATTGCGTATGTCCGCGCCGCGCCAGCCGTAGATTGACTGGTCGTCATCGCCGACAACGCACACGTTTTTGTACTTATCGGATATCAGCTTCATCAGCATATACTGGGCGTAGTTGGTATCCTGATATTCGTCAACGTGAACGTAGAGGAAGCGGTCGCGGTAGTATTCAAGCACGGGCGGCTGCTCTACAAATAGCTCAAGGGTCTTTACTAACAGGTCGTCAAAGTCTAGCGCGTTCGCTGCCTTCAGGCGGCGCTCGTACTCGGAAAATACGTCGTGAATCATCTGCTTCCTGAAATCCTTCTGGGAAGCGGAGAACCACTCGTCGGGGGATTGCAGCTTGTTTTTCGCGTCGGAAATATTGGCGCGTATCTCCTTGGGAGGCAGCACCTTTTCATCAACGTTCATGGTTTTCAGGATATCCTTGATAACCTTGCCCTGATCGTCATCGTCATATATTGTAAAGGAGCGGGTATAGCCCAGCTTCTCAATATCCCTGCGCAGAATTTTGGCGCAGGAGGAATGGAAGGTGGAAACCCACGCCTCGTTTCCCGCTTCTCCGGCAAGGGCGGCAATGCGCTCCTTCATTTCCTTAGCCGCCTTGTTTGTAAAGGTGAGCGCCATAATGCGGTAGGGCGGAACGCCCTTTTCAATAAGGTGAGCAACGCGGTATGTAAGCGCGCGCGTTTTTCCGCTTCCCGCGCCCGCCAGAATCAGAAGCGGTCCTTCCGTCGTTTCGACCGCTTTCCTCTGCATTTCGTTAAGTACCGATAAGTCAATCATTTGCGTTTTCCTTCCCGTTCTCGGTTTTCGTTACGCCAAGCCTGTCAAGCACAAGCGTATAGCCGTCGGCGCCGTAGCTCAGGCAGCGATTCACGCGGCTTATAGTCGCGGTGCTTGCGCCTGTTTCCTCCGCTATTTTATGGTAGGTTACGCCCTTGCGCAGCTTTACCGCCACAGCCCAGCGCTGAGCAAGGCTCTGAATTTCATGCACGGTGCATATATCCTCGAAGAAGCGGCAGCACTCGTCCTCATCCTTCAGGGCGAGAATAGCTTCCATAAGCTGCTTTGTTTCAGAGCTTTCCAGCTTCGGATTCATATAGGCTCCCTCCAATCGCGGTTAACCCCTTTAAGAAGATACTTACGCTTTCACGCTTCATATCGTTAATACGTACATTATATCATATTTTCCGAAAAACAAAAAGGGGAACACATAAAACCGCCGCAATGCCGCAAAAGCTTCGCAATACCCTGCACTTTACATAAATATACCATTAAGGGCGGCGGATTCTCCGCCGCCCACGCTCTATATAAACAGCTTTTCTTATTTCCCGTCGCTCTTGTCCTTTTTGAATATTCCGCCCGTCATTTCGTTCATTGTTTTCTTCATTCTCGCAAGCGTTCCTCCGCCGGAGCGTGCGTTCAGAACAGAAAACACTATGAGAAGCACTACCGCGATTCCTATCACAATAAGTATTCCTGTAACCGCTCCGCCTCCGCCCTCTTCCTCCTGCTTGCTTGTGTTGTCAACTCCGCCCGTTGTGTCGCCGTATACCGCGGTTTTTACTGCATTTGCCATCATTGAGGTTGATTCCAGCACCTTCTCCTTCTCTATCGTGTGCGTTCCGAACTCC
>CAZUTB010000006.1:0-15745 GCA_964622905.1 uncultured Oscillospiraceae bacterium
ACGCCGAGGAGGATAAGAAGCGCAAGTAAGAGGTCGAAACCCTCAACAAGGCGGACAGCATGACCTACGAAATGGAGAAGCAGCTCAAGGATAACGGCGAAAAGCTGTCCGAGGAGGATAAGCAGACCGTTCAGACCGCGATTGACGACTTCAAGAAGGTTCGCGAGGGCAACAATGTTGAGGAAATCAAGAACGCTATGGAGCCGTTCGCTCAGAAGGTTTATGCAGTGTTCGGAAAGCTCTACCAGCATGAGGGCGCACAGGGCGGTCAGCCCACGCCTGACGCGGGCGCGCAGGGCGGCGACGGAACGCAGACCCCTCCCACGAATGACGACGGAACGGTTGAAGGCGACTTCGACGTTCATTAACAGATAAAGAATAAGCAAGAGTCTTAAGCCTGCCGAGAGTGCTTTATTTAAGCCGCAGGCGGCGCAGGGAGCCCGGCCAAAACGCCGGACTCCCTTAGGACTGTTAATAAGGGGTAATGCAGATTGGCAGTAAAACGTGATTATTACGAGGTGCTTGGCGTACCAAAGACGGCTTCGGACGACGATATTAAGCGCGCATACCGCAAGCTCGCCAAGGAATGCCACCCCGACCTACACCCGAACGATAAAACGGCTGAGGAGCGCTTCAAGGAGCTGAATGAGGCGAACGAGATTCTCTCCGACCCGCAGAAGCGCGCGCGCTACGACCAGTTCGGGCATGAGGGTCCGAATATGGGCGGCTTAGGCGGCGCGTCCGGCGGCAGCTATGATATCGGCGGCTTCGGCGGCTTTGGCGGCGGAACGGGCTTCGATTCAATATTCGAGCAGCTTTTCGGCGGCGGCGGAGCGCAGCGCAGCCGCTCGGCGGCTCAGCCGGGCAACGACCTCAGGTATGATATGAAGCTTACCTTTGAGGAAGCGGCGTTCGGCTGTGAAAAAACCTTTGATTTCATGCGCGGAGAAAACTGCGACGTGTGCGGAGGAAGCGGAGCGAAGCCGGGAACATCGGCGTCCACCTGCCCCACCTGCCACGGAACGGGTCAGGTTCGCGTCGGCGGCGGCTTTATGGTAACCGTCCGCACCTGCCAGACCTGCGGCGGAACGGGCAAAACCATTGCCGATAAATGCACCGCCTGCTCGGGAACGGGCAGAGTGCGCAAGCGCCGCAGCGTAACCGTAAAGGTTCCTGCGGGAATCGACAACGGGCAGACCATCGTTGACAGGGGCGAGGGCGAGCCGGGTATGCGCGGAGGTCCCTCCGGCGATTTGTATGTAAACATAACCGTTAAGCCGCATAAGCTTTTCAGGCGCGAAGGCTCAACGCTCCTGCTGGATATGCCTATTTCCTTCGCTCAGGCGGCGCTTGGCGCGGATGTGGATATTCCTACGCTTGAGGGCAAGGTGAGCTATCACGTTCCCGAGGGAACACAGGAGGGCGCAAAGTTCCGCATTCGCGGCAAGGGCATACAGAACCTGCGCTCGGCAACGCGCGGCGATTTGCTCGTAACGGCTCATGTGGAGGTTCCGCAGAAGCTTAACGAAAAGCAAAAGCAGCTGCTCTCCCAGTTCGAGGCGTCCCTTTCCGGCAAGGAATATTCCGGAAGAAAGACCTTTCTCGACAGAATGAAGGATTTGTTCCAGTAGTTAATATAATTAAGAAGCGCGGGTGCAGCTGCATCCGCGCTTCTGTCTGTCAAAAACCTGATTGTTGCTTTGGGGATGTAATGAAGGGGTAAAACCCCTTCATTTGAAAGCCGCTTCCGATATCATTTCCTTTACGCAGAGGCTGAAAGCCGAACAAGGAATGATGCAAACTCGCTGTGCGCCGCATCCCTATTTCGTCTTTGCGCCTCTCTGCTCGGTAACGTTTTCAACCGCAAGGAAGAGAATGTACTTTCCGTTAAAGCCCGCAATTCGCCGTATACGTATTTTCAGGAAGTATTCTTGGGCGCTTCTTACGCCGAAGCTCCAGCGCGTAACGCTGCTGATTTCCGTTCCCGTGCTGACGGCGCTTTCTATATTGGCAATGAATATCGCCTTGTCCTCCTTAGCGATAAGCGGAAGGAGGTCGTCGCAGATTGTGCGCAGCCATCTTCTGCTCACGCCAAGCTCGACAAAGAATTTATCGTTGAACCTTAGGCCCGTGAGCTGCCCCATACCGTATTCAAATATTCCGGCAGCCCCGACAAAGCTGTTGAAAATGAGCGTCGTCTGCGCCTCGGGATTCCAGAAATCCATCTCGGCAAGCTCTTTTTCCTTCACGTTCACTCCGAAGCCTTCTCCGCGCAGCGAGCTGGTCATTAGCGCCTTGTAATCGCTGTCCGGCATAGGCTTTGCGAAAAGGTAGCCCTGCGCGTGCGTGCAGCCGACCGTTTTCAGATAATCCGCCTGCCGCGCGGTTTCAACACCCTCGGCGATAACGGGCATTTTGAGCCAGTGCGCCATTTTCAGCACCGAGTTGATAATGATTCCGCCGCGCGAGGAATTCTCCGTCTGCACGAGGAAGCGGAGGTCGAGCTTCAAAACGTCAACCGGCACGTCCTTGAGCGTGTTGAGCGATGAATAGCCGCTCCCGAAATCGTCCATTTCCACTATGAAGCCGCTCTGCTGGAGCTGCTTTACAACGTCAATGAGCAGCGCCGAATCGTCCATGAACGCGGTTTCGGTAATCTCAAGATGCAGCATCGAGGGCGCGATTCCGTACTTTTCCGTAAGCGAGCGGAAGATGGGCACAAGCCTGGGGTTATACAGGTTAAGGCGCGAGATGTTTACGGATACCGGCAGCGGCGAAAGCCCCTCGTCAAGCCAGCTGCGCAGGTACATACACGCCTTTTCCCACACATAGCGGTCAAGCGTCATTATAAAGCCGTTCTTTTCAAAGAGCGGAATGAAGCGCCCGGGAGGGAGCAGCCCCTCCGTGGGATGCTGCCATCTGACAAGCGCCTCAGCGCCCGTGAGCGCCGCCCTTTCGCCCGAGGTGTCGTACTGCGGCTGAAAGTAAAGCACGAATTGCCCAGATGAAAGCGCGTAATTCATCTCGCTTAGCAGCTGCTGCTCGGAAAGCAGGCGCTGGCGGAGCGATTCGTCATAATATTTTAGGTGCGTTGCGTAGCTTCCCTTAATCGAGCGCAGGGCAAGCAGCGCGCGGTCGCACATAAGCCCCACGTCTATTCCCGCGTCGTCGATAACGTAAACTCCGACCCTGAAGGAGAAACGGAAATCAACGGGATAGCTCTCCGCCCACGCGCACATATCCTCGTAAAGCCCGATGACCGCTGCCGCGTCCAAGGCGGCAAGCGCTACAAAGTGGTCGCTGTCAAGCCGCGCAAGCACGCTGCCGATGGGGAACGCGTCCCTTGCCCGCGCCGCAATATCGCGCAGCGCCTTATCTCCCGCCGAAACGCCGTGGAAATCGTTGAGAACCTTGAAATTATCAAGATCCCAGCGCATTATTACATACTTGCTCTCCGTATCCGAGTCAAGCTTTTCACGCACATGGCGGTAGAACGCCTGACGGTTGTATAAGCCCGTCACCGAATCGTATTCGGCAATCTGCAACAGCTTCTCCTGCTGCTCAAGGCGCAGCTGATACAGGCGGTTCTGCTCGAAAATGCTGTCCGCGCGCCGCCTTGTGAGTATGCTCTGAACGCGTGAGAGGAGGGTTGAGGCGACAAAGGGCTTGACCACAACGTCGCTTGCGCCGATGCCCAGCGCCTTAATCTCCGTTTCGGAGCGCTCGTCCGCGGTTATCACTATCACGGGCAGCTTTTGAGTTTTTTCATCGCGCTTCATTCTGTCAATCAGCGTCCAGCCGTCCATTTCGGGCATCAGAATATCCGTAATGACCAGCGAGATTCCTCCTGCGCCGATTATGGAAAGCGCGCTCACTCCGTTCTCCGCTTCAAGCACCTCGTAATTGCTTTCCAAGGCGTGACGGAGCTGAATCCGCGTAATCCTGTCGTCATCCACAACCAAAACTTTGGGCCTGAGAACGTAATCGTCGTCCGAAGCGTCCTGCATTGTTACCGCGCAGGAGGGCGTGTATTCGCATACGGGGTGGCTCGGCAGCTTGCGCGAGAGCGAGCAGGCAACCGCCGCCTCACGCAGCAGCTCCTCATAGCCGCGCTTTTCATCGCCCGCAAGCGTAAAGCCCGCCATTATATCAATTTCAAGCTCCGGATTCGTTTTTTTGTAAACCGCAAGCGTCTGGCGAATGCTTCGCTCGCAGAACATTTTATGCTTTTCCGCGTTCTCCGAATCGGCGCGGATTATTAATGCGTGGGTTTCGTCAAGCATTCCGGTTATCGCGCTTCCGTTAATCAGCACGCGGCATATGCGCCCGAACTCGGCAAGCAGCTTGCGCGCGGCGGGAAGCCCAAGGTCGCGCTTGACCTCCTCAAGCCCGCCCAGCTCCAGCATTGTAAACGTGCATACCTGCCCCTCAGCCGGCTCCTTTGCAAGCTCCTCGTAAAGCCGCCGCATGGTTTCGGGCGTGTAAAGATGGGTTGTGGTGTCGTGCTTTACGTTCCTTTCGCCTACGCTCTTTTCAAGGCGGTAAACGCTGTCCACATCGCTGTAAAAGCCGAAGGCGTACACATCGCCCGTAAGCGGATGCCTGAGCAGATTGACGGAAAGATTCGTTTTATGCACATCGCCCTTAAGGGTTATTCTGCTGCATGCGGCGAACTGCCATGACTGTCCGATTCTAAAGGACGCAAGCAGGTTCTCCGCCTTGAGCATTATGCGCATTTTGATGAGGTCTTCATCGTTTACCACAAGCTCCGCAAGCTTATCGCAAAGCTCGGAATAGGACTTAAAGCTCAGGCTGCCGTTTTTGGTTATGAACTCATCAACGCTGCCGCGGGTCAGGTTTACCACTATAAGCCCAAGCAGGTTTTCGGAAAGCGCCTTCATCAGCCGCTTCTCGTCCTCAAACGCTCTCAGCTCAGGCTCAACGTTATTCATAACTGAGGTTACGCCTATCGCCCTTACGGGCTTCCCCTCCGAATTGCGCAGGAACTCATAGCGCGATTTGACGTGCATGAAGCCGCCGTTCTCGCCGGAGGTGAGCAGCAGATAATTATCGCTTTCCTTGTGGGAATATATGTCGGAATACATCCTTCGGAACTCGTCAAAGGATTCCTTTGCGATAACGCCAAGCTTCAAAACGCTCTCCGGCGCGTTTTCAAATACGCTGCCCTCGGCTCCGTAAATGCGCGTCACTTCCTCGGGCTGATAGAGCGTTCTGTTCTCGATATCAACCTCCCATATAAGCCCGCCCGTCTGCTTCATCGCTATGCGGTAGCGCTCCTCGGCAAGCCGCAGCTGCTCCTCGGCGGTTTTCATCTTTGTTACGTCCGTTATAACGGCAATAACGCGCCGCTCGCTCTTTTTGGAAGGAATCTTCGCGACTCTCAGATGCCGCCAGTTATATACTGTGCCCGTTTTCCCTTCGCCCTCGGGGAATTTTACGCGGTAAACCGCCTCCGATATTTCGCCCGCCGCCGCGCTTCTTGTCGCGGCTTCAACTGCGGGAAAATCCTCGGGATGGATAAGCGAGAGCAGCTTTTCGCCGTCCTCGCCGGTATCCTGCTTGGAGCGGTTCATATTGGTAAAGAAGCTGCGGCTTACATATATGGGGCGTATCTCCTTGCCTACCTCGGCAACCACAACGCCCGCGTCCATGTTGTCCAGCAATAGGTGGAGCTGCATGATTCCGACGCTTTCAGCCTCGTTATCCTCGGTAAGCACATCGCTGTTTTCGTCCGAAAGCAGGCAGAAGCAGTTCTTGCCCCTGTCCTTTGAGCGGTAAAGCGCTGTGTCCGCCTCGCGGTAAAGCCTGTCAAAGTTCTTGCCGTCGCCCTTTGTCATGCTTATTCCAATGCTCGCGGAGAGGTTAATCTCCTTGCTTGCGGCGGAAACCTTGAACTGCAATGCCGAGTTCAGCTCGCGCGCCTTTCTGCGCGTTATATGCTCGTCGCCGGAGTTCTTCATAAGCACGAGGAATTCATCGCCGCCAACGCGCCCAACAATATCGTTCTGGCGGAAAACGGCGCGAATAGCCTCGGCTATGCTGATAATAACGGCGTCGCCCTGCTGATGCCCCATATTATCGTTGACGGATTTGAAATTATCCACATCAATCATAAAGAGCGAGTGGACTCCGCTCTCATGCTCAATAAAGCTCTTTATATGCGCAATAACCGCGTTGTGGTTGAGAAAGCCGGTCATCGCGTCCGTTTCGGCGGCTAGAATGAGCTTTGCCGCGTCGGGAAAGCCGTTTCTGCCCGCGTCCACCGCTTCCGTTATATCCCTGCCGATTCCCCAGATTCCTATAACCTCGCCGCTGCCCGAGCGGATGGGAAACTTAACGGTAGACGCCCAATGCTGGCGCTCGTCGTTTGTCGGAATAGGCTCGATAAAGGAGGGAAGCGCCTTGCCGCTTTCAAGCACGCGCCTGTCGTCCGCTATATATCTTTCGGCAAGCTCCTTATCCTTGAATATCTCAAAATCCGTAAGCCCCTCAAGCTCGCTAACGCTCTTTCTGCCTACAAGCGCGGCAAAGGCAGGCGAAACTCCGCAGTAAACGGATTTCACCTCGCCCGAGGGAAGCTTTTCTATTCTCTTTATGAACGCAAAATCCGGAGTGCTTGCGAGGAAAAGCTCCAGCTCCTCGGATATAAGCTCTTTCTTTAACATACTGCCTCCGGATAATTATTTGCATTCCTCGCTGAGTATGGCGCGCAGCTTTTCTCTTGAAAGCATAAGGCTTTCGTAAAGCGCGAACAGCCCGTCCTCGTCCGCGTTTCTCAGCTTGTCCGAAATCTTTTTAGCCGTGTCGGTCATCTCGGTAAGCCCCATTGTCGAAAGGAAGCCCTTCATCCTGTGCGCGGTTTCAAACGCCGCCGTCAGCCTGCGCGCGGTAAGCTCCTGCCCAAGCCCGTCAAAGGATTCATCCTCGGCTGCCTCGCGCATCAGCTCCGTATAAAGCGCGGTGTCCTCGCCAAGCCGCTCAAGCGTTCCGCTCACGTCGCAGCCCCATTCGTACATAGCTCTGAGGATGTCCTCTTCCTTTTTAGCGCATATTTCCATTGTTTCCTCCAAATTCAGGCCGGCGGGGAAGCTGCTGCCATATTCAATATTCGTGCTTACAGCATACAGCATCGCGCGTTAAAAAGCAATAGAGAGAAGGCTTTTGCGTTTTTCAGCGTCCCTTATGCAGCTTTTTTTTCAGCGCCTTGAGGCGGTGCTTGACCGTCTGGCGGAAATAGTTCATCTCATCCATTTTTGAAAACACAGCCATGATGAAGCCGAGGGTTATCAGAGCTGTCAGCGCGCAGCCGACGATAACGCCGAGGATTCCGCCGAGGGGAATCAAGGAGCAGAGCCACTTGCAGAAAACGGCGCAGGCGGCGGCGGCGAGCAGCAGCTCCGCTGTAAGCAGATAAAAGCCCGCGGGCGAAACCGAAAGGCGCTCCCTGCAAAGCAGACGGGCTTTGAGAATGTATTGAAGCACCAGCGTAGCCAATGTTCCGATAAAGATTCCCAGCATTCCGCAGGGGATTCCCAAGGCTATTGAGATTACGAGGTTTGCGGTAGTTCCTATAATGGAAATGTTCTTGTCCTTCTTGAAAAGCCCCGAAACGCCCGTAAACTGCCATAGCGGTTCGCGGATTGCATAGAGAAGGAAGTTGAGCACAAGCACTGCTACTATTCCGTCTCCGATTACGCGCTCCGCGCCGAGCCATACGGCTATGAACGGCGAAAGCTCAGCGTAGAACACCGCGGAGATTACCGCGCCCGGGATGAACATCATCATCGTCATTCGGCGAAGCACGGTATAGCAGTATTCCTTGCTTTCCTCCAGCATAAGGTTGCCTATGCTTCCGGAGGCGGCGTTTGTTAGCTGCGAAAGGAAGGAGCGCGCGCTTGCAAGCACCATTGAATAGTTGGAGTAGAAGCCGACGGAGAGCGTTGAATCCAGCACGGAAATGAGCGTGTTGTCCGTGGAATTCGTTATCTTTCCGCTCAGCTTTCCTATGAACAGGTGCTTGATATTCTTGAATATCTCCTTGCGCTCCTCCTTATCCGGAAGCTCTGCCTTGCTTTTGAGATGCGGATAATCGCGGTTCGCCGCCCTGCTTATGAAAAGGTTCGTTATAAGCTTGCTGACAACGTCTATAACAAGGAAAAGCAGGAAGTTTTTTGTTATCAGCAGTGCAGCCGTTTTCGCGCTGACCGTTATAACGTCGGCAATTATGAGTATTCGCGTGCTTTTGTAGGCGCTCTGGTCTGCGGTAAGCAGCGCGGATTTGTATGAAAAAAGATAGCTGGAGGCGGTGGAGAGAAGGAAAAGAAAGTAAACCAGCCTGATATAGCCGAGGTCGAAGCTCACCTTGTTTACGAGCAGGTGAATAAAGGGGAGCAGCACAAGCCCTATTCCGAAAATGGAAAGCGCGATTATCTGGTATGCGCGCTTGAAGAGCAGCATAAGCGAGGCGACCTTTTCGTTATCACCCTCCGAAAGCGGCTTGTAAAGGCTGTACGTTATAGCGCTGCCTACGCCAAGCTCCGCAAGCGAAAGCATTGCGAGCACTTCCGTAAATAGCCCGTTTAAGCCGACAATCGCGTCGCCGAGCATTACGACCATCGCTTTGCGCATCGCAAATTTCAGCAGCACGTCAATGCCCTGATATGTAACCCCGTAGCGGAGGTTCTTTAGGCTTTTGTCTACTCTTTTCAAAGGGACATCTCCCGCACGAAAATTTTTTGAGAGAAGGGATTTTAGGGTGTTTCTCTTCGTAAAATATATCACTTGCGCGCCTGTAAGTCAATTATAAGGGGCGGGTTGGAAACACGGAGAAACGGTAAGAATAAGTGCCTTCTGGTTGTATGTGGCGGACATAAACAAAAGCGCGTCCCCGCTGCCTTTGTATTGGCAAAGAGGACGCAAAGATTTTATGCTTAGCCGCGCTTTTTACTTCAGGCTTCGCTTCAAATACGCGCGGGTATAGGGGCAGACCTCAAAGCATTTGCCGCAGAGGGTTATTTCCTCGTGTATAGCGTTCCATGCGCGCGCTCTTGCGGCAGGGCGGCATTTGAGCGGGTCAAGCAATTCTGCGCGGTCATCGCCCGCGCTCCAGAGCTTTCCGGTTATCGCCCTTCCGGGGCAGGCGTCCGCGCAGGCGCGGCAGCTCCCGCAAAGCCCCTCCGTTATCGGCTCGGCGGCTTCCAGCGGCGCGTCGGTAAGCACCGAGGTGAGCCGCACCGCTCCGCCGTATTCCTTTGCAACGAGCAGGGCGCTCCTGCCTATCCAGCCAAGCCCTGCGCGGGTTGCAGCCGTCTTGTGCGGAAGCCGCGTTTCGTAATTGCCATATTCCTGAACTCTGTCCGTGGTCTGCGCATAGGCGCGAAAGCCCTTCTCCGCAAGGAAACGCTCGCATAGCCTTCCAAGCGCGTCAAGCCGAGCGTTAAGGCTGTGATAAGCGTCGTAATATTCACGTGTCGGCGCGTCGTGTATTCCCCTGACGACCTCGGGCGGGATTGCAACAATTATTGATACCGCGCGCGGATATTCCTCTGCGATTTCGCCGAAAAGCTCACCGAAGCCGACCATGTCCGCTCCGTTTTCGGTAAGCAGAGCCTTTAGTTCTTCCTCGTACATACATACTCCGTAGGTTATATAAACATAACCATTTGCGATATAGACGCGATATAATCCGCCTTATCCGAGTATAAGCTTCTGCGCCTTCTTCATGTCCGCGGCGGGATTCATCTCAAGGATTCTCTGTATTATTTTTTCGGCTGCGTCGGCGGGCTTTATTCGTGCGGCGGCTTCAAAGGCGTCCTGCGGGAAAAAGTCCTCGGCGGTGCAGAAAACGGTGCTGTTCCAGCCGTACTCCGCTCCGCTCTTTGCAAGCTTGCGCTTCCTGCCGCACATCGTTATAAGCATTTTCATTTGCAGCTGCGTCAGCGCGCGGTCAAAGCGCGATTTATCCTCCGAGGTGAAGCCACAGACCTGCTTTATTTCGTGCAGGGCGAGTATATGCTCGCTCCTCAGTGCCTGATAAATGCGCTTTGTGTCGCTGCTCAGCTCGCCGCCAAAGTATATCTCGTCAAAGCCGCGCCCATTTCGCCGCACCGCAAGAAAGCGCGGATACCACTCAAGTGTTATGTAGCCGCTCTTTTGGAAAAACAGCTTCGCGTAGGCAATGTCCTGCCGCTCGTCCAGCACGCGCATACGCCATTCCCAAGGGTCGGTGTCGGGCGTGTCCGTATGCCACTGCACACACGGCGCAAAATCCTCCGCAAGGCAGAAAACGCCCTCGGGATTCTCGCCGCCCGGGGTGAAGCCGCAGGCGTAAAGCGATTTCAGGAAGCCGTCAAAGCTTTCTATTTTCTCTCTCATTCCTGAATATGCCCTCCTGCGCGAAGCGCGGCAATCACGATATCGGCGCAGGTTTCAATTTCCGTAACGGCGGTATTTAAGGACAAATCGTAATGCGAAACGTCGCGCCAGTCCGCGCCCTGAAAATACCTGTGGTATTCCTCGCGCTTTTTCGTGTTCTCTATAACCAGCTTCCGCGCCTCGTCGGGCGTTACGCGCTCCCGCACAGCAGTATTGCGTACGCGGGTTTCCATATCCGCGTGAACGAACACCTTGAAAACGTCCGTGCGCTCGCTGAGTATGAACTCGCCGCAGCGCCCAACTATGATGCAGCCACCCTCGTTGGCGAGGCTTCTGATTATGTGCGCGGTGAGCTTGAAAAGATTATCCTGCGAAAGATAATCGCGCTCCTTGGGGCTTGCGGGGATCAAATCTCCCTTGAACGCGGACTGAACAGCGCCGAAAAGAGGGCTTCTGCGCGTTTTTTCATCGGCGCGCGAGAAAACCTCCTCGCTTATCCCGCTTCCAAGCGAGGCAAGGCGGATTATCTCTCTGTCGTAAAATTCAAAGCCGAGCCGTTTTGCAAGCAGCTTTCCAAGGTCGCTTCCGCCGCTTCCGTATTCCCGAGCTATGGTTATGACGCAGCTGTTCATACCGCACCCCCTATATGCATTATGTAAGTACTCCCGTTGCTGAATTAAGTGTAGCGCATTTTCACCGCGTTTGCAAGCTCGGGCGGGGATATTGGGGATTAACGCAGAAAAGCGGGGGAATTGTATAAAGAAACGCTGTTTATTTCGATGTGCAGCCAATGGCAACGCCGGCTGCCTTTCATATGCGGCATAGCTCCGGTAATATCGGCTGCATCCTCCACTTGACAAAGGCGCATTTGAATATTAGAATGGATTAGAAGCGATTAGAAGCGATTAGAAGCGATTAGAATGGATTAGAATTAATAGAAGCAGGATAAGAGGCGAAGCAGAATGAAGTTTTCCGAAAGCGTGACCACGGAGCTTAAGCGTGTTTATGCGGATGACATCAAAAAAACCGTTGTGGCTTTTGCGAATACAAAGGGCGGAACGGTCTATATCGGCGTAGAGGATGACGGCAGCGTCGTCGGCGTTGAAGATACGGATGAGACCATGCTGCGCTGCACGAATGCCATCCGCGATGCTATCAAGCCGGATGTATCCATGTTCTGCGAATGCAGCACGGAAAGCATTGACGGTAAAAGCATTGTTGTGCTGACGGTGCAGAAAGGCACAGCGTCGCCCTACTATATTGCAGTTAAGGGGATTCGTCCCGAGGGCGTGTTTGTCCGTCAAGGCGCATCGACCGTACCTGCCACAGAAACCGCCATTCTCAAAATGATTAAGGAAACCGACGGCGATGACTATGAGGATGTGCGCTCCCTTCAGCAGGCGCTGACCTTTGAGCAGGCTTCCAAGGTTTTTGAAAGGAAGCAGGTTGCCTTCGGCACAGCGCAAAAGATTTCACTCGGCATTGTCAACGCCGACGGCGTGTACAGCAATCTCGGTCTGCTCATCTCCGACCAATGCAAGCATACCATCAAGCTGGCTGTATTTGAGGGAACACAAAAAGCCGTGTTCAAGGATCGTTATGAATTTTCAGGTTCTCTTTTGCAGCAGCTGAGCGATGTGTACGATGCCATTGACCGCTATAATCGCACGCGGGCGGAATTTGACGGTCTTTATCGCATTGATATGCGGGATTACCCCACGGAAGCCATTCGCGAAGCCCTGCTGAATGCGCTGGTACACCGAGATTACTCCTTCAGCGGCAGTACGCTCATCAGCATCTTTGATGATAGGCTTGAGTGCGTCACGCTGGGCGGTCTGGTGAAGGGCATTGCCTATGATGACATTATGCTCGGCGCATCCATCCTGCGCAACAAAGGCTTGGCGAATCTGTTTTACCGATTGAAATTGATAGAAGCCTATGGTACAGGTATGCCAAAAATCATGGGCAGCTACGCCCATGCGCCTGTGAAGCCGAAGATTGAGGTTTCCGACAACGCCTTCAAGATCACCCTGCCGAATATCAATGCCGTTCGCGAGAATACGCCGACTGTAGAACTCTCTGAAAAGGAACAGGCCTGTTTCGCGCTTTTCAGAAGCGAGGAGCGCTTGACACGTAAACAGGTTGAAGCAAGCCTTGGAATATCGCAGGCTGCCGCTGTTAAGGTGCTGAGCGCGCTGACGGATAAGTATATGCTGAAGCGCGTCGGCAGAGGAAAAGACACGAAGTATGAGCGGGCGGCGCGATAAGGTGCAGTGAGACCCATTGGATTCAAGACGAGTAATCCATTGTTACCTTCCTTACATGAAAAAGCGCCGGACGCATTGTCCGACGCTTTACGCTTATTCAGATACCTTATACAGATACCCTTTAGTTAATATCCCTTACAGCGAATTGAGATAGTCGATAGAAATTCTTGCTTCCTCGATTCCGCTGGGGCAGAGGGTTTCGCTCTCGACGATAATCTTTGCTCCGAGCGCCACAGCGCGCTCATAAACAGCCTTTACAGGCGCGGTTCCCATTCCGAGGGGCTTGCCCTTGCCGTCCGAAAGCCCGTCCTTTAGGTGAATCATCTTGAGCCTTCCCGCCGCCGCCAGCCTGTCCATCCACACAAGCGGGTCCTCCGCCGCGGCGTATGCCCAGTAGGTGTCAATCTCAACGGGCAGCGAGGTGCGGCTTACAAGCTCGTTCCAGAAGAAGATTCCGTCGGCGTTCGGCTGAAAATCGTGCGCGTGATTGTGGTAAAACAGCGTAAGCCCATTTTCCGCAAGGCGGTGCGAGTATTCCGACATCTTTTCGATGAGTATGTCAGCCTCCGCGCGCGTTTCGGGCTTGAGCCACGGAACGGTTACGTTGGCGCAGCCGAGCGCCTTATGCTCGCTTACCACTCCGTCAAAATCGTTATCGAGCCTTTCGAGGTCAAGATGCGTTCCCCACGCCTCAAGCCCCAGCTCGTCAAGCCAAGTCTTCACGATTTCGGGCTTGTTTCCGAAAAGCCCCGCGAACTCAACAGCGGAATATCCAAGCGCCGCAACCTTTTCAAGCGCCGTGCGGAAGTCCTTCTTTTCCTCGTCCCTTACGCTGCAAAGCTGCAATGCGTACTTCATGTTCTGCACCTCTTAATCAAAATATACCGGCTTGCCCGACTTGGCAGAGGCGTAGACTGCCTCCAGAATCTGGCTGACAACGCAAGCCTGCTCGGGCTTTACAACCAGCTCCGCGCCGAACTCAACCGCGTCCATGAAGCGGCGCTGCTCGGTGATGGGCGGCGTTTCCTTAACTCCGTCATAGAAGGCGACTCCGCCCGCGCTGAGGTCGGGATAGGTTTCTACAAGGCGACCGAACTCGCCCTTGTTGACCCTTACCTTGTTGTTGATAATCTCAGCGCCCGCCTTGGAGCCGCAGAGCTGAGTTGAGCCCTCCTGAATGGGCAGGCTCGTGTTGAGCGCCCAGGTAGCATCAAGCGTAATCGTAGCGCCGTTTTTCATAACGATGAAGCCGAAGGCAGCGTCCTCAAGCGTCGTGTTTTCATCCTTGCCCCAGCCGCCCCACGGGTTGCCGCACTCGGGGTTCTCAACCTTTTTATAGCTCGTTCCTACAACCATTCTCGGCTCATAGTTGTTCATGAGGTAGAGCGTCAGGTCGAGGCTGTGCGTTCCGATGTCGATAAGCGGACCGCCGCCCTGCTCGTATTCGTTGAGGAATACGCCCCAGTTCGGGGTTCCTCTGCGGCGGATTGCAAGCGCCTTTGCATAGTATATCTCACCGAGGTCGCCGCGCTCGATGAGCGCCTTGATGTACTGGCTCTCGGGCTTATGCCTGTGCTGATAGCCGATGGTGAGCAGCTTGCCCGTCTTCTTCGCGGTTTCAACCATGCGCTTTGCGTCCTCTGAGGTTTTCGCCATGGGCTTCTCGCAGAGAACGTGCTTTCCCGCGTTGAGGCAGTCACAGGTTATGTCCGCGTGGCTGCGGTTCGGGGTAAGCACATAGCATACGTCGATGGAAGCGTCCTTCAGAAGCTCGTGATAATCCGTGTAGACCTTCGCGCCCTCCGCGCCGTACTGCTTAGCGGCATTTATAGCCTTTTCCTCTATAAGGTCGCAGAAGGCAACCATGTCAGCCCTTCCGACAGCCTTGATTGCGGGCATATGCTTGCCGTTTGCAATTCCTCCGCAGCCGATGATAGCGCATCTTACCTTAGCCATAATACATTCCTCCGTTTTGTTAATTGCGAATTGATTTACTGTAAGCTGATAATACCACATTGCGGCTCGCAATGAAAGAGCAAATCACAGGTAAATCCTGAGCGTTTTTTCAATCCAGTAGCGGCATACGGCGGTTTTCGGCATCAGCCCCTCGAGCGCGAGAAAGCGCCTGTACATCGGCAGCCCGTCCGAAACATCGTGCCAAAGGTCGGCGAACATGAAATCATACCCGCAGGTTGGCGCTGTGTTTTCGGCGTACTCGAACGCGTCCGAGAGGATAATATGAATCTTTTCGGGAAACTCGAAGCGCGGAAGGATGTGCTTTTCAAAGAGCCTTATCGCGTCCTCGCTCTTTTCCACGATGTCAACGGACGAAACCTCGGGCTTTCTTGACGCCATGAATGCGAAATAGCCCATTCCAAGCCCGTAGGTCAGCACCTTTCCGCGCGCCTCGGCAATCGGCGCTTCCATTGTCGCAATTTCGTTTGGCGTAACGCTCATCCATACGCGCCCGCCCTCGTAAACCGCAGGGAACTCAAACCGTTTTGTGAAGAAACCGAGGCGGGGAATCACGCGCCCGTCCTCCGCTTCCTCAAGGTCGTCCTCCACAAACGCCTCAAGCGGCAAAACCGCGTCCTGCTTAAGCTCCCAGCCGCCGCGTTTTTCGCCGTGAAAGCGCATCGCTTTCTTGTAGGGGCTGCTTTCATAGCCTGCGCCGTCAAGGCAGCAGAACATTTTTGAAATGTAGCGGCGATAAAGCGCTCTGCCGTCCGCGCTTTCCGTATCTATTCCCATTTTTGCACAAAAGAGCAGCGCAAACGCCTCCTCAGCGCTTACGCCGCAATTCATAACGGCATTAAACTCGTCCCTGCCGATGCGGCAGGAATCGGAGAGCAGAAAGTTGCCCGCCGCTTCAAGCACGCGCTCGTTGTCGATTTCGGTTGATGGCATTATATGCGGGCTACTCCGCTCTCGCGTGCAGCCTTTGCAACCGCCGCGGCAACAGCGTCGGCTACGCTGCGGTCAAGCGCGTCCGGAAGAATGAACTCGGGGGAAAGCTTGTCCTGCGGAACGTGGTCTGCAAGCGCGGTTGCGGCGGCAATCTTCATCTTTTCGTTGATGTCGCT
>CAZUTB010000007.1:0-15542 GCA_964622905.1 uncultured Oscillospiraceae bacterium
GACGATAATGCAGAAATAGGTAATATTGAAATGCGAGGTGTAGCTTTTATAGGTGCGGATTGAGCTTTTTTTGACATGGCGCATTGCGGTTGTGTTGCGCCCGGGAACGCCGCTTCTGTCATTGGGTCTGCCCGCGTCGTTGGAGAAGCGCTCGAGCTTGTCCGCGCTCTGCCTGCGCTGGCGCGCGGTTGCCTCTGCCTTTGGAGTTTCGGCAGTCGCGCCGGAGCCGGACATATAGCCGGGCATACTGCGCCCCTGACGCAGGGACTCGGAAACGCGCGGCATTTCCTTGCCGGATGCGCTCTGCGGCGGCTTCAAAAGCTGCCCGCACTCGTCGCATATAACGCTTCCTTCCGGCATATAGTTGCCGCAGTTCTTGCAAATCAAAGCCCGCACCTCCAGCTTGAGTATAAACAAATAACGTAATATAAGTCAGTAGCCATCCCAACGGCTTTCCGTCAGTCCATGCTCTTCATTGAGATATAGAAGGGATCCTCCGAAAAATCGCGCTCCTCGGGCGGGTCGCCGCCAAGCGCCTCAATAGCGCTGCGAATCTCGATGAAGTCAAGATAGTTTGTTTCGGGATCTCTCGCGGTTTCATAGAGCATGGGCAGAGCGCTGTCATCCCCTAGCTTTGCGATATAGCCCGCAAAGAGCGCGCGCTTATCCGCCTTGGCGGTGAAGTAATGCCTGCAAAGCTCCGCCGCCTTCCTTGTCCCCGGGAACTCGCACAGCACGTCCAGGAGGGCAATCTGCCCTGCCTCACTCGCTCCGTCAATCTCCTGCAATATGCTCGTAACAACGCCCTTGCCCATTGTGCGGAGGCTTTCTATCATCATATCCGCCGCCTCGTCGCGCTCGGCGCGCTTTAATTGGCGCTTGATGTAGAGCATTTTGGGCATATCGGACTGCATTTCCTGCAAAAGCCCGACCGCGGTGCATTGCAGGTTTTCGGAAATATCCTCCTGCTCAAGCAGCTTCACAAGACGCTTTTCGGTAGCGTAGGGCATTTCGGAAATGCGCTCCTGAAGCTGCTCGGGAATGGAAATTTTCTGCTTGTCATACTCGCACATCCAGTCAACAAGCAGCTTTCCGTCATCGTACTGCATGAAGTAGCTTCCCGGGGTAAAGCCCTCAAGGAAGTCCTGAGGCTGATTGACCCAGCGCATATAAATGGCGGGCATATCCTCCTCCATAGCGTCATAGTTCTTATATTCCTTTGCGTGCTTTTCGAGGTAAGCGGTGAGATACTTTTGAAATTCCTTGTCAAAATCGGGGCAGTTCATATTTCAGTCCTCCTTTATCGGTAAAGCGTCTGCGCCACTAAATTTGCCGCAGATTTCATCCATCTGGTCGGATATCAAGCCCATCATAGCGTTAGGGGTAATCCTCGGGACGCGCTTTTTATCGCGCCTGCACATTATAGCCTCCGCGTACATCAGCGGAGTTGCGCCGGAAAGCGGAGGATGCTCCTTTGCCGTGGGGCGAAGCACGTTCATAACCTCGCTGAGCGCAAGGGTGCCGCGTCCCCTTCTTTTAGGGAGCATTGACAAAAGGATTCCGAAGGTCTGCGCCTCAAGCGGCGAAACCGACGGCTGACCCATCCGCTTTGTCATCTGCGTCAGCGTTACCGCCTGCTTTGTTATGCATACAAACGGCGGCTCCGCGCCCAAGGAGTAAAGCCTCAGCATTGCGGGATACTTGATGCTCATAGGCGCATTTTCGTCCGCAAGCAGCGGCAAAAGAAGCTCCTTCTCCGCGTTCGCTCCTACATCCTCCAAGAGCCTCAGCGTTCCCTGCGAAAACTTTGCATCCCTGAGCATAAGCGCCAAGTCCGCAAGCCTATCGGGGTCTGCAAGCATTCTTTCAAGGTCGTCTTCATTGCGGAAGGCAGGGATAATTTCGGGCAGTATCTCCTCGGCAAAAACCTCGGAGGGAAGCGTTCCCGCAAACGGAACGCGTATCTCCATTCGCCTCTTTGCCATTGAGAGGAGGCGCGAAACCAGCGCATCCTGCGGCGCAAGGCGGAGATAGCGGTAAAAGCTGTCCTCGGCTTCGGAATACATTTCCATATTAAGCTGAGCCGCACCGAGGCGGTAAAGCGCAGTCAAATCGTATTTATTGCGCTCAAGCCGCTTGGAATAAAGCAGCCTTACTATTTCGCTCAGGCGAAGCGAGGCGCAGGTTTCGCAGAAAAGCGCTTCATCCTCGGCTTTAAGGCGCGGGTACATATTCCCATCCGCGTCCGCTCCGCCGCGTACTTCGCCCTCGATGGCAAGGCGCATAACAAGAGCCGAAAGCGAAAAGCGCCCCTCCGCCGCGTACACACAGGCAAGCACAGAGGAGGCGCGGACGTCGCCGCGCTTTAGCCTAAGGGTCGCAAGCGCGCATTTCTTGGCATCCGAGTTCCTGTCACCGCCCAAATGACACATTGCGAGCATCGAGAGTATTTCGGCGCGCTTTTCGCCGTGCGCTCCCGTAAGCGCGCGCTCAAGGCGCGAACGCATTCTCGCGTTGTCGCCCGCATAAAACGCCCTTCCGCTCTGGCGCATCAGCGCCGAGGCACGCTTATTGCTCTCGGTTTCGCCCGAAAGACGCGAGTCAAGCTCCATAAGCATTTCCTTGGCGGCGGGAGCCATCGGCGGCTCCTTATCCAGAGAAAGATAGGTGTAAAGCGCGTCCGACGCCCGCTTTTTATCGCCGAGCTTTGCATAGGCGCAGCCGAGCGAGTAGACCAGCTCGCCGCACACGGAAAGCGGGAAGCGATTGAGAGCCTTGGTTATCTGCAAAGCCTCAGCCTCAAAAGCGCCGAGCTTTTCAAGCGCCTTGACCGCGCCGAGAGCATAGGCGTATTCGGAAGGCTCCTTGCGCATAGCCGTATAGTAAAGCTCGAGGGCGGAGGAAAAATCGCCGCGCCTTACAGCGCCGCGCGCCTTTCCCGCCCAGAACGCGGCAGGCTGGTCAAACGAAACAACAGAGTTTTCGCTCATCGCTTACCCCTTTGACTCCGAATTTTCCTTTTTCACCGCGCTTTCGCGCAGCTCCCTCAGCTCCCCGACGGTGAAATGGCAGAGGCGGCGGCAGAAATGGCAAGCCATGTCAATGCCCTTATCCTCCTCAATCATCTCGTCAAGCTCCTTTGCCCCTAGGGATATAAGGGCGCGCTCCATTCTCTCGCGCGAGCAGCCGCAGCGGTAGGCAACAGGCTGAACGGAGAGAACCTTGGGTTCAAGCCCTCTGAAGGAATTTTCCAAAAGCTCCTCAAGAGTATATTCGCAAAGCTCGCGGCTTATCTGCGAAAAGAGCTGCGAGCGCAGCTCCAGCTGACTTATAACCTCCTCCGGACAGCCCGGAAGCGGCTGAACGATTATTCCGCCGCTCTTAACGACAGAACCGCCGGAAACAAGCACCCCGAGCGCCACAAGGCTCGGCTGCTGCTCGGAAACGGTAAAGTACATAGCAAAATCCTCGGCAATTTCGCCCGAAACGATTTCGCTCTGCCCGATATACGGGGTCTTAAGCCCGATATCCTTTACAACCGAAAGGCGGCCCTTGCTGCCGACGGCATCGCTGACGGGCAGCTTTCCGTTTGCCCGAAGCGGCAATTCTACCGTCGGGTTCTCCACGGCAATGCGCGCATAGCCCTCAGAGCCTACGCACTGTATTTTTCCTATGGGTCCATCCCCCGCAAAGGTTACGGTAACGGAGCTTCCGCTTTCCTTGAGCATTGCGGACATCATCGAGGTTGCCGCAAGAATCCTGCCGGAGGCCGCCGCGGCAACGTGCGACATTTCATGAATCGCCATAGCCTCGGCAGCCATAAATGTATTGTCAATAAGCATTACACGAACCATTCCGCCCGAAAGCTCGGCGCGGAGTATTCTGTCGGTATTCTCAGGCATCATAATCTCCTTACTGGTTTTCCTCGTGTTCCTGCGGCTTCTGCGCGGCAAAATGCATTCTTTCCTCGGTAGCAGAAGGGGCGAAGAAATGCCTGTCGCCGTAAACCGCAAGGTTCTCAAACCCGCATTCGGTAAGCCATTCCCTCAGCTCGCTCTCGCTGTGCGCGCGGTGAAGCTGCTGCTCGTCAAAGCGCGAGTAAAGCCCCGAATGAGCGGGCGAAAAGAACGAAAGCTGCATTTGGCAAAGGCGCGTTTTCTTATCATACCGGTTCAGCCAAAGATAGGTAAAATCCTCGCGGTCGTCGCCGTAGGCATTCTGCCCGAGTATGTTTTCATATTTATACTCGGTGCTTACGTCAAACAAGAGAAGCCCGCCCGGAAGCAGCGCATCATACGCGCTTCTGAAAAACGCCCTTACGTCGTCGGGTGTAGTAAGATAGTTTACTCCGTCGCAGGTAGCCATAACGCATTCCATAGGTCTGTGCATACGCAGCTTGCGCATATCCTGGCAGACGAAGGGAACGGTCGCGCCCTGCTTGCGCGCCTTCTGCGCGGCAATCATAAGCATTGCGGAGCTGAGGTCAACGCCCGTCATTGTAAGCCCCATCCGCGAAAGCGGGAGGGTGAGCGAGCCTGTTCCGCAGGCGCATTCAACTACGCGGCGGGCGTTAACGCCCTGCCTCAGCATAAGATTGCGGTAATATGCCGCCCACGCGACATAATCGACATCTGCCATGAGAGTATCATAAACGGCGGCAAATTCCTCGTACATAGCTAAGCGGTGTTTCCTTCTTTCGGCTTAAGGTTTACTTTTTCTGCTTGCGCATACGCTGGCTGACGATTCCGCCTATGCGTCCGCTTTCGGCGGGAGTAAGCCCCGCCCAGCCAACCTCGGCGACGCGCTCCAGCAGCTTTTCCTCGCGCGCGACATCGTACTTAATCAGAAACGAAAGCTCAGGCTGCTTCGGCCTTTTATTCCCCACACGAATCCCTCCCTTTGTTTTACTCGGGCTTAGGATATGCGCGGAGAAAACCGATACATTTTTAGTCCAGCTTATCGGATTCCTTGAAAAGCGGGTTGCCGTTTTCGTCAAGCTTGATATCGCTCTTGGGAACGGAGCTTTCGGCCTCGTCCGGATCAAGGTCGGGATCTTCGGTGTTGATGCCCTTATTGACCTCGGCGCCCTCGATGCGCGAGTTGATGAAGCGATCAAAAACCGCATTGGTATAGCTTGCATAGATGAAGCGATGGAAGGTATAGCCCATGATAACGAAGTACAGAAGCACAAACAGGAAAACATAATTGGAGGGGATGATGAACATCAGCGCGCAGGGCAGGCAGCAGAGCAGGCGCAGACCGACATTCATCGGAAGGCGGCCGATTGCGAGCAGAAGCCCGTTGCGGATAACCTGAGTGAACTTCAAATCATAGGTTACAATAAGCGGGTAGAAATACATACAGCCAAGGCACCAGATGGCGCAGACGATATTTACAATCACCTGCGGAACGATGTAGAAATAGCCGTTGGTCGTAGCCATATTATAGTAGAACGTGTTTGCGGTATACAGCACAATGGGGATAACGGAGGTTATTGCGGATATTCCGAGGGCGGGCTTCCAGTTATCCTTTAAGGCGTCCTTGAAATCCGACCACACAAAGGCGTGGTCGTCGCGCGCCCAGTTGCGCGTTACATACGCAACTCCCGCGGTGAACGGACCGGTTATCAGAATGCAGGGAATCAGTATAAGGCAGTACATATAGAGGTAATTCAGGAGATACTGCACATACTCGCTGTTATTGCTTACATAGGTAGTGGTGTCAACCGCATCTTCGGTTGCCGCCGCCGTATCCGTAAGCACCGTTCCATCCGCGGAGGGAGCCGCCTCGACGGTTTCAACAATCGCGGCATCCCCGCCTGCCGCGGCGGTATCATCCTTGACGGCAAGGTTCATAACCGCTATCAGGTTCATTGCCGTCCACACGATGAGCGGGATAAAGATGAGCATATAGATGAGGTTTAGCCGCACTATTCCCGAGAAGCGTATGCGGAGCGTTGTGAAGAAAAGCTGCCAGCGGTTGCGCGGCATATCGTCCTTGGTATAATCCGCCTTGCCGCTCTTTCCGTACATATAGTTGTTTACCATTTTCCCAAACATTGGTTCTCTCTCCTTTATCAATCAGCCGCAGAATACGAAACGTCATTTCAAAGCGGCAGAGTATCAATGAAAGCCTGAAGCCCGTATAGAAGCGCGTCCTCCGAAAGGTCGAACCTGTCGGAATGCAGCGACCGGCGCTTGCCCTCCTCGCCTATACCGCAGAAGAAGTAAACGGCGGGAACGCTCCTTTGAAAATAGGAAAAATCCTCTGCTATGGAAAGCTTCTGCGCCGGACTAGCGCCCGTTCGCCTGACAAAATCCTCGGTAAGCTCACGTGGGTTCACAACGGGCGGATAGACAGTGTGAACGACCATTTCGCCCTTCACTCCGAACGCGGCTTCCGTTGCGGAAATTGAGCTTTTAATAATTTCGCCGAGCTTCTGCATGGTTTCATCCGAAAACGCCCGCATCGTCGCTTCAAGCTTTGCAGAGCCTGCAACTATGTTGCGCCTCGTTCCCGCCTCAAGCCTTCCGACGGTTATAACGGCGGACTCCTGCGGTGAAATTCGGCGCGCGAGAAGGGTTTCCGCGAGCATGATGAAATGCGCGGAAGCGGCTGCGCAGTCGTTCCCCAGATGGGGCATTGCCCCGTGGCAGGACTCGCCGCTGAGCAGCACGTCAAACTCGGTTGTTCCCGACATTTCCTCGCCCGCTCTTACGGCGATAGTTCCCTTATCGTAAAGCGGCGAAACGTGCATTCCGTACATACGCGTGACATCGGGGCTCAAGAGCGCGCCCTCGTCAATCATCCGCTTTGCTCCGCCAACGCTTTCCTCGGCGGGCTGAAAGAAAAGCACAACATCGCCCTTTAGCTCGTCGCGGACAGACGAAACGTAATCCGCAAGCGAAAGCAGCACGGACATATGCCCGTCATGGCCGCAGGCGTGCATCATTCCCTCGGTTTCGCTCTTAAAGGGAACTCCGCTCTGCTCAAATACGTGAAGCGCGTCAATATCGGCTCTGTACCCGACAGCGCCCTCGGTGGGGTTCTTGGCGCGGTAAACCGCCTTAATTCCCGTGCCCGCAACCTTTTTCAGCTCGTCGGGAGCGGTTTTTTCAAGGCGGGAGAGCAGATACGCCTGAGTTTTATACTCGCATAGCCCTTCCTCGGGTATACGGTGCAGGGCGCGCCTGTCGCGCGTTACGACATCCAGCGCAGATTTAGCGCAGTCCGATAGCGTATGCATCGCGCCGCCTCCCCTCTAAGTAGATTACTACGAATATATATCATAGCACAAAAATAAGGCGCGGAAAAGCTCTTTCCCGCGCCTCGTACTATACAGCTTATAAATATTTACCGAATGTTCAAATTTGCGCTTAGCCGCAGGGAAGGTCCGCAAACAGCAGGCAGCCCATTTCCTTAAACTCACGCGCCTTTTTGTCAAGCACCTCTTCGGAAACCGAAAAGCGCTTGGCAAGGCAGGTTTTGCAAAAAAACTCGGCTGCGCCCCTGCTGACAAGCTTTTTCGTCAAAGCTTCCTCAAGCGGGGTTAGCTCGCGCGAGCATTCGGCGCAGAGGCTCATACCCTGCAAAGCCTTGCGAGCAGCACCCTGCTCTGATGCTTTTCAAGCGAAACGAACAGGTCGTCGCGGCGCTTTCCGAGCTTTTCGCCGGTAACCGCGTCCGTCAGCTCAAAGCCATAGCCGGAGGCGACGGGAACGCCGCAATCCGCAAACATAAGTTCCATTTCGATTCTCTGCTCGCTGAGGTTGAACATACCCAAGGCAAACTCATCGTCCGACAGATGCTTTAAGAACATATAGCTTCCGCGGTCGTCCTTAATCATGTGCGGCGAGCGGGCTTCTTCATCCTGATCAATGCGCAGAAGGTTCTTATTGAGCATCAGCGCGCGGCACTTTTCGTCCATTGCGCGGATATCGCCGCCAATCATAAGAGGCGCAGAGAAGAAGGTCCAAAGCGCAAACTGCGTGACATAATCCTCATAGGTGCAGGCGTCGCCAAGCCCGACATTGCCCTTGCCGTACATACCGACGGTGAGCATATCCATATCGTTGAAGCAGGCGGGAGCGGACATGGAGAAATTCTTGAACTGCGACTTTGCGATATTTGAGAAGGAGGCGAAATTATCGAAAATATCGCCGGTGGAGCGGTACATATGCGCCCCGACCTCGCGCATCCAGTTCCAGGACTCATCACTGCCCCAGTTGCAGGCGGAGAAAAGAATCTCGCGTCCGCTCGCCTTGAGCGCCATTGCCATGGTGAGATAGCGCATTTTCGCGTCGCCGCTCTGCGGGAAATAGCAGAAATCATACTTAAGGAAATCCACTCCCCACGAGGCGAAGGTTGCCGCATCCTGATACTCATGGTCATAGGACGAGGGATATCCGGCGCAGGTTCTCTGACCCGCGCAGGAATACATACCGAACTTCAAGCCCTTCTGGTGAACGTAATCGGAAACCGCCTTCATTCCGTGCGGGAACTTCTCGGGGTTCGGAACAAGGAAGCCGTTTTCATCGCGGTCGCGAAGGCTCCAGCAGTCGTCGATAACAAGGTATTCATAGCCTGCGGCGAGATAGCCCATGCTCACCATGGCGTCCGCCATCTCAAATATAAGCTTCTCATTTATCTTATCGGCAAAGGTGTTCCAAGAATTCCAGCCCATTGGCGCGCGTGCTGCAAGCATATTTATTCTCCCAATAATAATTATTTCGCGGTAAGCTTCTTGTAGGCGTTAATCTCAACGGAATGGCTGCGGGCGGTTACGGTGATGTCGTCCGCAATGCTCTCGATGATGGTCTTTTCAATGCCCTCAAGCTCGTCGCGCTCCTCGGGCTTCTTGCTCTCAACCTCGCTCATATAGCTGCGGTAGGAGAAGCGATAGCCGCCCCCGAACGCTCCCGCATAGGAGGTTTCACAGCCGAGCATTTCCATTCCGTCGGCGGCAAGCGCAGCGTCCTCAGAGAAGAAAAGATTGTCAAGCGCCATTCCCATGCGGGCAAGGAAGCCGCGCGGCTTGGTGTTCTTTCCGCTCTTGGAAATTTCAAGGAACTTCTTCTTGTTCTCCTCGGTTACAAGCGCGTCAATCTGGAGATGAATCTCAAACTTGTCGGCGGCGGTTTCCATCCACAGCCTGCTCTCGCTTACGTCCATTATATGGCTTACGGAGGTAATCATCTCCTCGGCAAGCAGGCACATATTGGAGGAATCGCGGCGGGACATTCCCGCGTAAAGCGCAAGCGCCTCGACCTTGTCAAGTATGGACGAAATGTTTGCGCGGTCAACAATGATAATATCGGATTTCATTAGAATTGTTCCCCTTTCGTTTATGCGGCAGTGCGCCGCGTTACTCGTTTATGCGGTGATTATAGCATGAAATCAGGCAATATGAAACAGTTTTTTGTCGGTTTACCGGAGGGAAAAGCGAAAATACACGCCTCGGGATTTCTAATCCGCATTATCCTGCTTTTCGGGCTTTTTATAGGAGATGTAGTGGGAAACGTTCTTCTTCTCGGTGTAATACGCCTCCGCGCCGATTTCGCGTATCCGCCTGCTTCCCTTTTCCCAGTCCGAGGCAATAACTGCGTTAATCCCGTCAAAGAACTCCCTTGCAGCGCCGCACGGGAAATCGGGGCAGTCGGCGCAGAAGTCAACGCCCTTCTGCTTATAGCAGAGCCTTACATAGCAGTTCTCTATGCAGCCCGCCGCAGAGCCTTCAATTTCGCGGCAGGACGGGCAGGAAGCGGAGGTGTACCTAGACAGCTCCGCATCGAACTCCTTAAACTCATCAAGCCGGCTCCTGTACTCTGCGGGAATATTCGCGTCGTTGAAATCGTAATAGCCCTCAAACAAAGTGTGAAGGGCGCGCGCCCGCTTAGCCACCTCGCCGCTCCTAAAGCCCGGGCAGGTCATGCAGCAGAGCGAGCAGGGCGCAACAGATGAAAGCAGCTCTGCGCGAGATGGAGTTCCCGCTACATAATGATACGCAAGGCGCGGAGTTCCATCCGCAACACGGATGATTCCGCAGTACTTAAAGCCAAAAGCTTCAAGCTTTCTGCGCATAACCGCATTGTTCTCATGCGTGTCAATCCTGATGTTTCTGACTATTCCGGAGGCGAAGCGGAGCGCGGTGTAAAGCACGCCATGCGTTTTCCCATCGCCCGCTATCCGGTGAATAACCCCGTACGGCTCGCTGTTGAGCCAGCTCCCGCCCGAAATATCAAGATAGGTAGGGTCTTCACCGAGAATAAACGCGAAAACCCCGCACACCCTGCCTTCGCTTTCGATAACGAAAAGGCGGCGAGCGGGAATATCCTCAATAAGCGTCTGCATCGGCGGGTGCGTTTCGCCCCATTGGGTCGGATTCCCGCTCCTGCGCATGAAGCCGCGCGCGCTTTCGTATAACTCCGAAATTACGCTCAGGTCATCCTGTTTTGCAAGCCTTACAAGCATTTCAGCCATGTTTATCACCTATGATTTTACCGTATTTTAGCAAACGAAATAAGCGCGTTTCGTGAAAGCGCTTTTAGCTTGTCAGTCAACAAAGAAAGCGGTAATGCTGCCAATAGTCAATACGATTCCGCCAATGCGAATGGCAATAAGATACCATTTTGCAGGCGCTGACGGCGTGGAACGCTTCCAGCTCTCGGCGTATTTCCACGCGAGGTCGGGACGCAGAGCCATCAGCACACCGAAAACAGCAAGAATTGACGCAACAACATATTTTATGATTATCTATCTCCTTTATTAAAGCCTTACGCTTATTCCCTCATCTGCGAGGTACTTCTTCAAGTCCGCAATCTCAAGCTCGCGGAAATGGAAAAGCGTTGCGGCAAGCGCCGCCTCGGCATGCCCTTCTGTAAAAGCATCCCTGAAATGCTCGGGTTTTCCCGCTCCGCCGGAGGCTATAACGGGAACGGAAACCTCGTCCGCGATAAGCCGCGTTATCGGCAGGTCAAAGCCGCCGCCGACTCCGTCCGTATCCATGCTGGTAAGAAGGATTTCGCCGCAGCCGCGCTCAACACCCTCGCGCGCCCATTCAAGCGCGTCCCTGCCCGTGCCGATTCGTCCGCCGTTGCGGTAGACCTCCCAGCCCGAGCCATCCGCCCTTTTTTTGACGTCCATAGCAAGCACTATGCACTGCGAGCCGAAGCGCAGAGCCGCCTCTGTGATGAAGCTCGGGTCATTGAGCGCGGGGGAGTTCAGGGAAACCTTGTCAGCGCCGCAGAGAAGAATCTGCCTTATGGTTTCCATATCCCGAATTCCGCCGCCGACGGTGAAGGGTATGAACACCTTTTCGGCTACGCGGCTGATAACGTCGTACATCGGTCCGCGCCCCTCGTGGCTTGCGTTGATATCAAGCAGCACAAGCTCGTCCGCGCCAAGCTTATTATACATAACGGAGCATTCTACGGGGTCGCCCGCGTCGCGAAGCCCAAGGAATTTAACGCCCTTAACCACGCGCCCCTCCTTGATATCAAGGCAGGGAATGATTCTTTTGCAAAGCATCAGGCTTTTCCTCCCCTCGCGATTTTTGCGAAATTGCCGAGCATTTTAAGCCCCACATCGCCGCTCTTTTCGGGATGAAACTGCGCCCCGTAGATATTTCCTCGCATTGCGGCGGCTGTGAAGGGGCTTATATAATCGCAGACAGCGGCGGTATCCGAGGATATATCCGCTATCCTGTACGAATGCACAAAATAGACGCAAGCCTCGTCAATGCCCTCAAACAGCCCTCCGCGCATAGCGGAAAGCGTGTTCCAGCCCTTGTGCGGAACCTTCAAATCGGTTTTCGGAAAGCGTGTGACCTCGCCCGAAAGGAGGTGCAGACCCTCGTGTTTCCCGTCCTCGAAGCTGAAATCGTAAAAGAGCTGCATTCCAAGGCAGATGCCGAGAAGCGGCTTGCCCGAAGCGGCTGACGAAATAATCCTTTCATCAAGACCGGTGTCCGCAAGCCTTTTGCGCGCCTGAGAAAACGCGCCGACGCCCGGAAGCACAAGCGCAGAAGCGCAGTCAAGACTTCCCGCGTCCGAAACCACGCGCGCGTCCTCCCCGATATACTCAAACGCCTTCTGAACCGACCTGAGATTTCCCATTCCGTAGTCTATTATGGCTATCACCTTAAAGCCCTCCGAAAGCATGAATTACACAAAGAAGTATACCATAAACGCTCTGCGATTTACAGTTTACGTTATGTACTGCAAAAAGCATACGTTAATTTCACGGATGTGCAGGAAAAGAGTTCACGCGTATCGAAACAAAATAAGTGCGTTTTTGCGCATTTGCGCGCGGCGCAACAGTATTTACTCGGAGGAATAAAATGTATCGTTACAAGACGCAGGGGACCTGCTCAAAAGAGATAGACCTGGAGATTAAGAACGGAATCATAACCGAATGCAAGATTATCGGCGGATGCAGAGGCAATACGGCGGGGCTTGCAAGGATGGTTGTGGGTCAGAAGGCGGACACGGTAAAGGAAATGCTTCGCGGAATACCCTGCCAAGGCAATACCTCCTGCCCCGACCAGCTTTCGCGCGCCATTGAAAGCTACCATGACGAGGAACGGGGAACGGAAGATTGATAACCATAGACAATTCAGGGGATACAAAGCATTTTTCGGAGCTTGACATAAGCGGCGAGGTTCTCAAGGCCGTTGAGCGGATGGGCTTTACGGAAATGACGCCCGTTCAGGCAAGAACGATTCCGCTTATGATGGACGGGCATGATATAATGGCAATTGCACCGACGGGCACGGGCAAAACCGTCGCCTTCGGTATACCTATGCTGGAATACGTCAATCTGAAGGACAAGCGCGTTCAGGAAATAGTGCTTTGCCCTACGCGCGAGCTTGCGCAGCAGATTGCGGACGAGATAACGCAGCTTGCGCATTTCATTCCCGAAATAAAGATTGCCTGCATTTACGGCGGGCAGCCGATAACGAAGCAGCTGAGCCAGCTCAAGCGCAGCCCGCAGATACTCATATGCACTCCCGGGCGGCTGCTTGACCATATGCAGCGCGGAAACATTCATCTTAATGCGGTTCACACGATGGTGCTTGACGAGGCGGACGAAATGCTCAAGATGGGCTTTGTCAAGGACGTCACCACCATTATTGAGAAAACACCGCCGGAGCGCCAGCTGGTCATGTACTCGGCGACCACCAATCAGGATGTTATGACGATTGCGTGGAAGTTCCAGCACGATCCGGAGGAAATTATCGTTCAGGCGACGGGCGACAGCCGCCCCGACATAGCGCAGTACGTTATTTCCTGCGAGCAGAAGAATAAATACGATAATTTCCTTTATCTGCTTGACAGCGACGAGTACAAGCGCATTATGGTTTTCTGCAATACCAAGGATATGACGCGCCGCCTGACCGAGAGGCTTGTTAAGCTCGGCTATTCCGCGGACTGCCTTAACGGCGATATTCCTCAGGTCAAGCGCAACCAGACTATGGACGCGTTCCGCAAGAACCGTTTCCAGATTCTTATAGCAACGGACGTTGCGGCGCGCGGGCTTGACATTGACGATGTTGAAGCGGTTATAAACTATGACCTGCCGCAGGAAAACGAGTACTACACCCACAGAATAGGCAGAACGGGCAGAGCCAAACGGCACGGAGTGAGCTTTTCCTTCGTCACCTTCGTTGAGAGCGTGAGGATGGACGAGATTCTCAAGTATATAAGCGCCAAGCCAATCAACCTGCGCTTTGACGAAAACGGAGTGCTTTCCTACGCCGAGGACGGAAAACCCTTCTTTGATAAGATTTAACGGAACGTATTTAGCTCAGTTATTCGTTATCTTCTTGTGAAAGTGAGAAGGGAGGCACGGCATTGAAGTATATACGCCGTTTTGTATGGTATCTCGCCTCGCGGCTGGCTCTGTGCTGCTGCCTTATCGGCGTTATGACCGTTGTTTTCTATTACGCAATGAATTTTACGAATATGTACGTCGTTATCGGCGACGGAATGGCGATGCGCGCAAAGATAGTGATGGGCGTTTCGGACGAGGTTACTGAGCTGCCGAAGTTCTTTCAGCAGTCCTGCCTTGAAAGGGATGAAATTCTGCTCCGCGCGATAAACGGCGAAAACACCTACTCTCAGTACGATATTTCGGGAATAGACCACCGCGTGAATATGTCATGGATGTGGTGCTGGCCTTGGGATACCTCGGCAAGAGTTGATTTCACCGAATCCGTTCCCGGAATCGACGGGCGAATCAAGAGCGAATACAAGCAGGCGGCGGTTGAAGCCGGAAAGGAAAGCGGGACGGACCTTACCTACCCGCCTAAATGGACGACAACCACCTACCGCGCGCAGATGGTTCGCGAAAACGGAAGATGGTACATCAAAAACCTTACGATAATTTCTCAGCAGTAGGATGAAATGAGCGAGATAAAAAAGCCCGAAAACATACCTATAA
The DNA here is from genome assembly GCA_964622905.1 of uncultured Oscillospiraceae bacterium. GTDB lineage: Bacteria > Bacillota > Clostridia > Christensenellales > Aristaeellaceae > STF2-37. Next base: position 14,440 of record CAZUTB010000007.1, read on the forward strand.
TACTTGCGCCCCTTGCAGGCGTAACAGACGCCGCGTTCCGCTCCGTATGCTTTGAAAACGGAGCGGATTTTGCCGTTACCGAAATGGTTTCCGCGCAGGGGCTTATGCACTGCAAAAGGGACAATCCCGCAATGGTTTCGCTGCTCAATAAGTACGATATGGAAAATGGAAGGCTCGCCGTACAGATTTTCGGACGCGAGCCGCAGTATATGGCTGACGCCGCGGCGCGGCTTTCCGAGGACGGCGGCTATGCGGCGATAGACATCAACATGGGCTGCCCCGCGCCGAAGGTGACGAGCGGCGGCAACGGCTCGGCGCTTATGAAAAAGCCCCTGCTCTGCGCGGACATATTCCGCTCGGTTGCGGCGGCAACAATGCTGCCCGTCACCGCAAAAATTCGCCTCGGCTGGGATGACACATCGAAAAACGCCCTCGAAATATGCAGAATTGCGCGCGAGGAGGGCATAAGCGCCGTTACGATACACGGGCGGACGCGGGCGCAGATGTACTCGGGGCGCGCGGACTGGGCGGCAATAGGCAGGATAAAGGCGGCAGTTAAAATACCCATAATCGCAAACGGCGACGTTTTTGAGCCGGAAGACGCAGTAGAGATTATAAGCGCAACAGGCGCGGACGGAGTAATGATTGCGCGCGGAGCGCTCGGAAACCCGTTCCTGTTTTCGCAGATTAAGCAACTCAGGGAAACGGGCAAATACGATACTCCCGACATAACGGCGCGAATCCGCGCCTGCCTTACGCAGTACGAAAGAAGCATTGACGGCAACGGATACGAAATAGCGATAAAGGAAATGCGCAAGCACGTTGCGTGGTACCTGAGCGGCTTCTACGGCTCGGCGCAGCTAAAGCAGAGCATAAACAGAATGCAGAGCTTTGACGAGGTGCGCGCGGCTTTGCTCGAATACGAAAAGCAGCTTAAGGACACGGGAAAAACGCTTCCTACGCCGAGAAGCAGACAGAGCATAAGCGAAAGAGCGGCGGAATGACGCTACGCTACGCTTTCGGCGCAAGCAGGCTTGCGCCGAGTTTTCAGCTTTTACTGTTCGGCATTCGCCTCACGGTCGTAAAAGCTGCAAGGAAACGAC
>CAZUTB010000008.1:0-15489 GCA_964622905.1 uncultured Oscillospiraceae bacterium
GGCGAGAATCTGCAACCGGCAATTTTGAATCCATAGCCACATACAATGGGAATGGCAATAATAAGGATATGGAGCCGCGGCTGTATCTTGAGGTTAAGAACGGCGGCAACGGATTGAAAGCGGAGCCTACATCCGCAATATTTGGCGATTGCACTGTCGGAACTGCCGTTCCCGCGGCAATAGAGATAACCTTGCATAATACAAGCGGCGATGATATTGCTCTGAATGTGCCTGCCGCGACGTATTACACCGTTACGCTTCCCGCAGGTCAAACCACAATTCCGCGGGATTCCTACCTTGATGTGCTTGTACAGCCTAAGGCTTCCGTTATGAGCGCAGCCGGCAATTATAATGAAATAATTGTCATCTCGGGCACTGTTACGGGCAGCGCTGTCGAGGTTGAGCTTTCGGCTGAGCTTACCGTAAACGCCGTGCCGACGGTAACTTTGGACCTGGACCCTGTGGAGGTTGACAGCGGCGCGCAGGTTATACTTACAGCGACAGTGCGAAACGGCACCACGCCTTATGCTTCCTATAAATGGAGCGACGGAAGCACAACCTGGCAAACAACTGTCAATACCACAACCTATACGCCCACAGCAAACACAACCTTTACCGTGCAGGTGCTTGACGCAAACGGGGTTTGGTCGGCTGTTTCCGGAGCAAAGCGCGTTACGATTAATTCCTATACCGTAATGCTCGTCCCTTCTTCCGTAGATTTCGGCACTTTGCGGGAGGGCTATTCGCAGCCTGCCGCCTCAACGGTAATGGTAATGAACAGAGGAAACCAACCTATTAATCTGGAACCGATTTCCTCCACCTATTACGATGTAACTCCGTTTGAAAACAGCACGCTGGCTGCCGGCGGAGCTACAACGTTTACCATTCGGCCCAAAGCGGATATGGACGCGGGTGGTAAGTACGAGCTTGTTGTAGTTTCAACTGCGCAGGGGAGCGAAGCTTACTTAACTTCCGACTTCTTTGTATTGAGCGCCGACACGCTTACGCTTCGCATAGAGCCGCGCACGCTGTTCAGGCGCGGAAACTGCGGCGGTGATTACACCGTAACCATCGGCGAAGGAACCTCGCCTGCGCAGCTTGGGGCGGATAATCTTTCCGGCGTTACCGTAACAAACGCAAGCGGCGCCGATTATTCGCCCGCAATGGGGACGGATTACACCGCGCGGGACGGCTCAATAATCATCACCCTCAGCGAGGCATACCTGAACCGCCTTCCCGTCGGCAACTATACGCTCACAGCGCAGAGCAGCGGCGGCCTCGAGGACGGGCAGACGCCGTCCGGAAGCTTGCGGGTCGAAAAGGGCGGCAACGTTCCGATAACGGGCGATAGCTCGTCGCCGCTGCTCTGGGCAGGCTTGCTTGCGCTCGCGGGCGCAGGGCTTGCGCTTATCGCGCTTAAGAAGCGCCGCGCAAAAACCGAATAATATTGTTAAAGGAGCGAACGAGCATTTGTTCGCTCCTTTTGTGTTTAATAGCCAAAACTTTGACAAGCGCTATATTTTGCCGTATTATTGTAGCTGCTTAGGGCAGGAAAGGATGGTCTGTATGAACGAAGAGAATTTCACGATGCTGTGTGATTTTTATGAGCTTACTATGGGCAACGGTTATTTCAGGAGCGGGCGCAAGGATAAGATTTGCTATTTTGACGTGTTCTTCCGCACTGTTCCGGATGGCGGCGGCTTCGCTATCGCGGCGGGGCTTGAGCAGCTTGTAAAGTATGTTGAAAACCTGCATTTTAACGATAACGATATCGCGTACCTTCGCGGAAAGGGAATCTTCGACGAGGGCTTCCTTGATTATCTGCGCAATTTCAAGTTTGAGGGCGATATCTGGGCGCTTCCCGAGGGAACTCCTGTTTTCCCGAACGAGCCTATCGTAACGGTTCGCGCGCCCTCCATACAGGCTCAGCTTGTCGAAACCTTCATATTGCTTACTATAAACCATCAGTCCCTTATCGCAACCAAGGCGAACAGAATTGTCCGCGCCGCGCAGGGCAGAGTGGTGCTTGAGTTCGGCTCCAGGCGCGCTCAGGGCGCCGACGCCGCCGTGCTTGGCGCGCGCGCCGCTTATATCGGCGGTGTTCAGGGAACAGCCTGCACTTTGTCCGATGAGCTTTACGGCGTTCCTGCGGGCGGAACTATGGCGCATTCGTGGGTGCAGATGTTCGATACCGAGTATGAGGCGTTTGAAACCTACTGCCGTATGTATCCGCAGAACGCAACCCTGCTTGTGGATACCTACAACACCCTCAAGAGCGGTATTCCGGACGCAATAAAGGCGTTTAAGAACGTGCTTTTGCCTATGGGAATCAATAAGTGCGGAATCCGCCTTGACTCCGGAGATATTTCCTACCTTTCCAAGAAGGCGCGCCGTATGCTTGACGAGGCGGGGCTTACCGAATGCCGGATTTCCGCTTCAAACTCGCTTGACGAGTACCTGATTCGCGATGTGATGATGCAGGGCGCGCAGGTCGATATGGTCGGCGTCGGCGAGAGAAGGATAACCGCAAAGAGCGAGCCGGTGTTCGGCGGAGTCTACAAGCTTGTCGCGGTTGAAAACGACGAGGGCGAGATAATTCCGAAGATAAAGATAAGCGAGAACACAGCGAAGATTACCAACCCGCATTTCAAGAAGCTCTGGCGGCTTTACGATAAGGAGAGCGGAAAGGCGCTTGCCGACCAGCTCTGCCTTTCGGATGAAACCATTGACGACAGCAAGCCGCTCACCATTTTTGACCCGCTCGCTACATGGAAAACCAAAACGCTTACGGATTACACCGCGCGCCAGCTGATGGTGCCCATCTTTGAAAAGGGCAAGCTTGTATACGAGCTTCCGAACCTTGGGGCGGTTCGCGCCTACTGCCTCGGGCAGGTTGACGGGCTTTGGGACGAGGTAAAGCGCTTTGAGAATCCGCATACCTATTATGTTGACCTTTCGCAGAAGCTTTGGGATATAAAGCACGAGCTTTTGAGCGAAATGGGCAACAGAGGCTGAGAAAGCGTTGCTTTGCGGGCTTGACATATCCGCAAAGAAGGAGTACTATAAACATTGTTAACCACAAACACGCAAACGAGAGGGAGGGAAACGCGGTGAGAAACGTTTATTACAGCCGATTTAGCGCAAGTATACGGACTGCGTTTCTGCCGCCCGCTGTATTGGCGTGACGGAAAATGATTTGAAGCGGTCCGCGATAATTGCCTTATGGCTTTCGCGGGCCGCTTTTATTTAGGAGGCGGCATAATGGAAGAAAAGCTGCGGGTTGCGTACTCGGGAACGGAGGGGGCGTTTGCGTGGATTGCGGCAAAAAGGCTGTTTCCGCAGTCTGAACTGGTGGCGTATCCCGACTTTCCAGCTGCCTATTCCGCCGCTTCCTCGGGTGAATGCGCGCGGGCGGTTCTGCCAATCGAGAACAGCTTCGCGGGCGATGTCGGGCAGGTTATGGATTTGCTGTTCTTCGGTTCGCTATATGTGGCCGCTGTCTGCGATTTGCCCGTAAGGCATGACCTGCTTGCCGTTCGCGGCGCGGCGCTGGAGGACGTTAAGACGGTTCTCAGCCATCCGCAGGCGCTTTGGCAGTGCGCTTCCTTTATCCGCTCGCATGGGCTTTTAGAGCGCGAGGCACTCAATACCGCGCTTGCAGCAAGGGCGGTTGCCGAGGCGGGGGATAAAAGCGCTGCCGCCCTTGCCAGCGCTGAGGCGGCGGAGCTTTACGGGCTTGAGCCGCTGCTTACCTCGGTTCAGGACAGCAAGGATAACGTGACCCGCTTTGTCGTCCTTAAGCGCGAGGAAGCGGTGGACAGAGCGGAATGCGGTCAGTTCATTCTGATGCTTACCACGAAAAACGAGGCGGGAGCGCTTGCCGGAGTGCTTACGGAGCTTGGAAACGGCGGCTTCAACCTCCGCGCGATAAAGAGCCGCCCCACGAAAGCACTCAAATGGCAGTATTACTTCTACCTTGAGGGCGAGGGCGATATTTTCTCGGAAAGCGGGCAGAGAACGCTTAAGCGGCTTTCGGAGAAGTGCATGAGCGTCAGGCTCGCGGGTTCCTTTCAAAACGAAATTCTGCTTTAAGGAGAGAAAGATATGAGTATTGAGTACAGGCGCAGGCTTCCGGACCCCAAGGAAATCAGGGAGAGCTATCCGGTTGACGAAAAGATGGCGCGGCAGAAGGAAAAGCGCGATGAAAGCATTGCGCGGGTATTTCGCGGCGAGGATGAAAGGCTGCTTTTGATTATAGGACCCTGCTCTGCGGACAACAAGGAGGCTGTGCTTGATTATCTTGGGCGGCTTAAACGGCTTGAGGATAAGGTGCATGATAAGCTTGTAATAATTCCGAGGGTTTACACAAATAAGCCGCGCACCACCGGCGATGGCTACAAGGGAATGCTCCATCAGCCCGACCCCGAGGAAAAGCCGGATATGCTTCGCGGAGTGGTGTCCATAAGGGATTTGCACCTCTGCGCGCTTCGCGATTACGGCTTCTCCTGCGCGGATGAAATGCTGTATCCCGAGAATTACAGCTATCTTTCCGATTTGCTTTCGTATGTCGCAATAGGCGCGCGCTCCGTCGAGAATCAGCAGCACCGCCTTGTTTCAAGCGGGCTTACAATTCCCGTCGGAATGAAGAACCCCACAGAGGGCGACCTCAGCGTTATGATGAACGCTGTCCTTGCCGCTCAGCATCATCACACCTTCCTTTACAGGGGCTGGGAGGTTCACAGCACGGGCAATCCGCTTTCTCACGCAATCCTGCGCGGCTATACGGATATTGCGGGCAATTCCATCTCCAATTACCATTATGAGGATTTGCTGCGCGTCAGCGAGCTTTATTCTGAGCGCTCGCTGCAAAACCCCGCGATTATTGTTGACGCAAATCACGCCAATTCCGGCAAGCGCTATCTAGAGCAGATTCGCATATCCAAGGATGTGCTTCACAGCAGGCGGCAGTCGGATGACCTGAAGAAGCTTGTGAAGGGCATAATGATTGAAAGCTATCTTGAGGACGGAGCGCAGAAGGTTGGAGGGCACGTTTACGGTCAATCCATAACAGACCCCTGCCTTGGCTGGGATAAAACCGAAAAGCTTGTTATGGAGCTTGCGGAGGAGCTTTAACCGTTTACTTTTTTCGCGGTTATGTTATACTGGAGTGAGCATGAAGCGCGGCAAAACCCGCTTCGCTTGTTGTGTAAATGTATACGCGAAAGAAGGAGCAGAATTTGATAGAGCTTCCCGAGGCAATAAGGCTTTCCTCCGAAATGCAGAAGGAGATTGCGGGCAAAACGGTTGCGCACGTGCTCCCGCCTTCAAAGGAGCATAAATTCTGCTGGTTCTCCGGCGACCCGTCCGCCTATGACGCCGCGCTTCGCGGCAGCAAGGCAGTCAGCGTTTCGGGCTTTGGAATGTATGTTGAAATCGTCTTTGACAACGGGCTTTCCCTTGCGATAAACGATGGTGTGAACCCGAGGCTCTGCACGGTTAACGAGCTTCCGCAGTTTTATCAGCTCGCGATAGAGTTTGAGGATTTTTCTGCGCTTGTTTTCACCGTCGCGATGTACGGCGGAATCGTCCTGCACGGAAACGATTACGATAACGAGTATTATGTAAAGAGCAGGAATACGATTTCGCCGCTTGCAAAGGAGTTTCCCGATTACTATTGGAAGCTTATCGGCGAAAGCAAGCCTAAGCTTTCCGCAAAGGCGTTTATTGCAACCGAGCAGCGCTTTCCGGGGATTGGCAACGGCTGCGCGCAGGATATTCTGCTTAATGCGGGGCTTAACCCAAAGCGCAAGCTTGAAACCATGTCACAGGCGGACAGGGAGAAGCTTTTGTCGGCTATCGTTTCCGTTATCGGCGAAATGGTTCGCCTTGACGGACGCGATACGGAGAAGGGGCTTGACGGGAGCAGCGGCGGCTATCGGACGCTGATGTGCAAGAATTCGCTCATTGGCGGCTGCCCTGTGTGTGGAGGAACGGTAACCAAGGAAGCCTATTTAGGCGGCTCGGTGTACTATTGCCCCGAGTGTCAGCCACTTGTAAAATAATAGTAAGCACAGGGAGAAGATAATGGAGCAAGGCTCTTTATTTACATCGGAACCGGAAAGACCGCTCGCCGCAAGGCTCAGACCGCAGACGCTGGATGATTTTGTGGGTCAGAAGCAGCTTGTGGGCGAGGGGCGCGTTCTGCGCCGCCTTATCGAGAGCGACAGAATCTCGTCAATGATATTCTGGGGTCCTCCGGGGGTTGGCAAAACCACGCTTGCAAGGATTATCGCAAACAAAACTAAGGCGGCGTTCATCGACTTTTCTGCGGTGACAAGCGGAATTAAGGAAATCAGAACGGTTATGGAGCGCGCCGAGCAGAACAGGCTCCTTGGCGAAAGAACCATTGTTTTTGTGGATGAAATCCACCGCTTCAACAAGGCGCAGCAGGACGCCTTTCTTCCGTTTGTCGAAAAGGGGAGCATTATTCTTATAGGCGCAACCACGGAGAACCCGTCCTTTGAGGTCAATAACGCGCTTCTTTCCCGCTGCAAGGTTTTTGTGCTGCAAATGCTCTCCGAGGACGAGCTTGCTGTGCTTTTGCGCCGCGCGCTTACGGATAAGAACGGCTTCGGGCTTCAGAAGGTAGAAATATCGGATGAGGACATTCACATGATTGCCGCCTTTGCGAACGGCGACGCCAGAAGCGCGCTCTCCGTGCTGGAAATGGTCGTCCTGAACGGCGATATCGACGGCGAGAAAACCGTTGTCAAGCGCGAGATAATCGAGCAGTGCGTGTCAAAAAAGTCGCTTATGTACGATAAAAACGGCGAGGAGCATTATAACCTTATCTCCGCGCTGCATAAATCCATGCGAAATTCCGACCCCGACGCGGCGGTCTACTGGCTTGCGCGTATGCTTGAGGCGGGTGAGGACCCGCTCTATGTTGCGCGGCGCGTTGTGCGCTTTGCAAGCGAGGATATAGGCATGGCGGATTCAAACGCGCTTGCCGTTGCGGTCAACGCTTATCAGGCGTGCCACTTCATCGGTATGCCGGAGTGCGCGGTGCATCTCAGCCACGCGGTAACGTATATGTCATTGTCGCCCAAGTCCAACGCGGTTGACGTAGCCTACATGAGCGCCCGAAAGGACGCGCAGGAGATGCTTGACGAGCCTGTTCCGCTTGTAATCCGCAACGCGCCCACCGCGCTTATGGCGCAGCTTGAGTACGGAAAGGGCTATCAGTACGCGCACGATTTCGAGGAAAAGCTTACGGATATGCAGTGCCTGCCCGATTCCCTTTTGGGCAGGGAATACTATGTGCCTACGGAGCAGGGCTACGAGGCTAAGTATAAAGCGCGGCTCAACGATATAAAGCGCCGCAAAAAAGAGCTTGCCGAGGAGAGAAAGAACGGCAGGAAAAAGTAATTAAAACATAATACGGCGGCTATGGATGATTCCATAGCCGCCATGCTTTATTTGTTTTACTTTTCGAGCTTCAACGGGTTTAAGTGCCATATGGTGTCGTTGTACTCTTTTATGGTGCGGTCGGAGGAGAATTCGCCGGAGCAGGCGGTGTTGAGAACCGCCATCTCAAGCCATTTGTCCCTGTCCGCGTAGTCCCTGTTGACCCTGCGCATTGCCATTGAGTATGAGCCGAAATCCTTGAGCACAAGGTACGGGTCAGCCATTCCGCCGTTATCTCCGAACAGAAGCGCGTGATAAAGCTCCTGCAGGGTCGCGGGATTCTCGGGGAAGAGCGTTCCGTCAATCATTTCGGTCATCGCCCTGCGAATCTCGTGGTTCGTTTCAAATATGGAGGCGGCGCTGTACGAGCCGGAGCGGTACAGGTTGTCAACCTCGTTGGAGCGCATTCCGAAAATGTAGATGTTGTCCATTCCGACCTGCTCGCTCATTTCGACGTTCGCTCCGTCAAGCGTTCCGACCGTCACCGCGCCGTTCATCATGAACTTCATATTGCCCGTTCCGCTTGCTTCCTTGCCTGCGGTGGAAAGCTGCTGAGAAATTTCGGCGGCGGGAATCAGTATCTCCGCGCGGGAAACGTTGTAATTCTCAAGGAACACAACCTGCAGCATCTTGCTTGCCCTCGGATGATTCCTTATGCGCTCCGCAAGCGCGTTGATGTAGCGGATTATCAGCTTTGCGCGGCGGTATCCGGGGCTTGCCTTCGCGCCGAAAACCATCAAATGCGGCTCAATCTCGTAGGTTTCGTCGTCCGCAATTCTGTTGAAAACAACGTGGAGATGCAGCGCGTTCAGCATCTGGCGCTTGTACTCGTGCAGGCGCTTTGCCTGAACGTCGAAAATGAAATCGGGGTCAACCGTGATTCCCTCAACGTCCATAAAGCTCCTCGCAAGGCGCTCCTTATTCTTCTTCTTTACCCTGTCAAAGCTCTCGCGGAAAGCCGCGTCCTTGGCAAAGGGCGTAAGGTCCGCAAGGTATGCTGCGTCGTCGTGCCACTTTTTGCCGATGGTTTCATCAAGCAGCTTTGTCAGGTCGGGGTTTGCAAGCATAAGCCAGCGGCGGTGCGTAATTCCGTTCGTTATCGCGCTGAACTTTGTGGGGGTAACGCTGAAATAATCGTGGAAGGTGTCCTTTTTAAGAATCTCGCCGTGCAGCTGGCTCACTCCGTTTACGGAATACGCCCATGCGACGCAGAGGTTCGCCATATGCACCTGACCGTAGGCGATGATAGCCATATGCGCAATCTTATCCCAGTCGCCCGGGAACCTTTGCCACAGGCTGTCGCAGAGCCTGCGGTTCATCTCCTGCAAAATCTGGTAGATGCGCGGCAGCACCGTCTGCATAAGCGTTTCGGGCCAGCGCTCGAGCGCCTCGGCCCTTACGGTATGGTTGGTGTACGCCATGCAGCGGCGGACAATGCTCTCCGCCTCGTCCCAGCCAAGCCCCTCCTCGTCCATCAGGAGGCGCATAAGCTCGGGAATAGCCAGCGAGGGATGAGTATCGTTGATGTGGAAAACCGCCTTTTCGGGCAAAAGGTTGAAATTTCTTCCGTATACGCGCTTAAAATCCTTAAGGGCATACTGGAGTGTAGCGCTGGTGAAGAAATAGTGCTGCGAAAGGCGCAGACGCTTGCCCTCAAGATGCGTGTCCTCGGGGTAAAGAACCTTGGAGATTATCTCCGCAAGCTCCATTTCTTCGCTCGCCTTGACATAGTCGCCGCGTGCAAAGGAATTGAGGTCTATCTTCTTGGGGCTGCGCGCCGACCAGAGCCGCAGAGTGTTTACCTCGTCGGTGTTGTAGCCCAGAATCGGCATATCGTATGGGACTGCAAGCACGCTGGAGTAATCGGCAAGCTTGAAATAGGTGCGCCCGTCGCGCTCCTCGGTTTCCACATGACCGCCGAAATGCACCTCGCAGGCGTCCTGCATAACGCACATTTCCCATACGTTGCCGTTTTCAAGCCAGTTGTCCGGCACCTCCACCTGCTGCCCATCTACAATGCGCTGGCGGAAAAGCCCGTATTCATAGCGGATTGAGCAGCCCATAGCGGGCAGATCAAGGGTGGAAAGCGAGTCCATAAAGCAGGCGGCAAGGCGGCCAAGACCGCCGTTTCCAAGCCCCGGCTCCGGCTCTTCCTTCAAAATATCGCCAAGCCTTATGTTCAGCTCGCTGAACGCCTCGGTGTATTCCTCCGTATGGCAGAGGTTCAGAATATTGCTGTGCAGACTGCGCCCCATAAGGAACTCAACCGAAAGATAGTAAAGCTGCTTGCTGCGCTCGCGCTTGCGCTCCTCGCGGGTTTCCATCCACTTCTGCATAATCTGGTCGCGAACCGTACTAGCCACCGCGCGGTATATCTGCTGCGGCGTCGCTTCCTCAATTGTGCGCCCGTTGTAGCGCTGCAATTTGCCGATGATTGACTGTTTAATGCCCTCTTTATCAAAGTTTGTCGTTGGCAAAATCATTACCTCCTGCTCAAAATCCTGCCGCGCAAATGATCGCGGCTCAAAAATAACCGTGCGTAACCTTCAATGTATACCATATTTCAATGCTTTTAGCAAACATTTTGACGCTTCGCTTTCGGCGCAAGCCGACGCTCCGCTCTCGGAGCAAGTGCGCTCCGCTTACTTGCTCCGGTTTTCATCATTTTACTGTTCGGCATTCGCCTCACGGTCGTAAAATGATGCAAGGAAGCGGTATAGATACCGCTCCTCGGGGCGGCAAAGCCACCCCTGCGGATTTCTAAAGAAGGGACTAGTTCCTTCTTTACATCCCTAAAGCAACTGTCAAGTTTTTTGACGGATTGAAACGCTTTCTGTTTTCGTTCCCGTTTAGCCTCTTTCCAATCTCCGTTCATGGGATGTTTTGCCCCTTTATAGGCGTTATTATAAGGTATGTGCCCTGCCGCGTTGACACGGGCGGGGCTTATTTATATACTATGCTTAATTCCTTTCGGAGGTTATTTATGAAGAACCGCTCAAGGCTGCGGATAGACTGGGTTTTCATCGGCGGAACGCTGTTTATCGCGCTTATGTACCTCTGCTTTTATCTTGCAACGGAGAAATCTCCGTTTGCGCCGAGTATGTATAACACCTACACCCGTCAGGCGATGGCGTGGAGGCAGGGGCTTCTCCATCTTCCGGAGGATGTTCCGCACCTAGAGCTTGCGGTGTTTAACGGCGATTATTATGTATCCTTTCCGCCGCTCCCGAGCGTTCCGCTTTTTCTGCTGACCTTCATTTTCGGAATGGAAACTCCGGACGCGCTCATGGTGAAGCTCTACGTTTACTGCGCGTTTGCGATAGTTTACTTTTTGTTTAAGAAGCTCGGAATGAAGCCGCTTGCGGCGCTTTTATGGTCGCTGCTTACAGTTTACGCCTCCTCAATGCTCCCGCTTACGCTTGACGGCGCGGTCTGGTATCAGGCGCAGACACTCGGCTTTATGCTTATCATGGGCTCCGTTTCGCTGATGGCGCGCAAAAAGACCGCTATGAGCCTGCTTCTCTTTGCTCTTGCGATAGGCTGCCGCCCCAACGACGCTCCGTACCTTCTTGTGCTTATGGCGATGTACCTTTATAACGCGAAGGCTGACGGAAAGAGCTTTGCCAAGATGGTCTATGGGCTGCTTCCCGGGATTGCCTGCGGAATAGCGGTCGCAATATGCTATGGGCTGTATAACTATGCGCGCTTCGGCTCGCCCCTTGAGTTCGGGCACAGCTATCTGCCGGAGTTCACGCGCGATAACGAGGCATTCTTTGATGCGTCAAGAATCGCGGGCAACGCTTCCCGTTTTATCTACGGGCTGCCGTTCTCGCACGGCACGGCTTCTATGCAGATTTTCGGCTTCTCTCTCTTTATTGCAAACCCGATAACGGCGATAACGCTGCTCTATATGCTTTTCCTGCTTTTCAAGCGGAAAGCTGACTGGCGCTGTCTTGTCGTTTTCGTGTGCATGGCTTTAGAAGCGCTTATGCTCTTAAGCACGCATAACGGAGGCGGCTTCCAGTACGGAGCGCGGTATTTTGTGGATTTGATTCCCTATTCCGCCGCGGTGTTTGCAATGCGCCCCATTAGAAACAGCGATGAAATAAGCCTTTCGCGCGCCTACGCCCTCGGCTCTGCCGATATGGGCTTCCTCTTTGCCTCGCTCGCCTTTGCGGTGTACGGAAGCCTTATGGTTGCGCTTTAACTTGATAAATCTCATATTTGGTGTATAATCTGAAAGAATAGATTAAATTGTCATAAAGTTGGGGGATTTTATAATGCCTAGAATGTTCGGAACAGACGGCGTCAGGGGAGTTGCCAATGCCGACCTTACCTGCGAGCTTGCGTTTTCCTTGGGCAGAGCGGGAGCGGCGGTGCTTGCTTCCCATGTTCACCGCCCCACTATCCTTGTTGGGCGCGATACCAGAATAAGCGGAATGATGCTTGAAAATGCGCTGATTGCAGGAATTTGCTCAACCGGCGCTAAAGCGGTTCAGGTCGGAGTGCTTCCGACTCCCGGCATAGCGTACCTTACCCGCTATTATGAGGCGGACGCGGGCGTTGTTATTTCCGCGTCCCATAATACCGTTGAGTTCAACGGAATCAAGTTCTTCGATAAGGATGGGCATAAGCTGCCCGACGAGCTGGAGGATGAGATTGAGAAGCTGATTCGCGATAAGGAGCATAAGTGGGAGCTTCCTATCGGCGACCATGTCGGCAGACCCGTTGTGCAGCTGAACGCGGAGCGCAAGTATGTTGACTTTGTCAAGAGTACAACCCAGACCTCGTTTAACGGGCTTAACATAGTGCTTGACTGCGCGCAGGGCGCGAGCTACCGCGTAGCGCCGATGGTTTTCACCGAAATGGGCGCAACCGTTCACACCTTCTATCACGAGCCGGACGGAACGAATATAAACGATAACTGCGGCTCAACGCATCCCGAAAGGCTCTGCGAGCTTGTAAGGGAGCTTGGCGCGGACGTCGGGCTTGCGTTTGACGGCGATGCGGACAGGCTTATTGCCGCCGATGAGCGCGGGCAGATTGTTAACGGCGATCAGGTTATGCTCATCTGCGCGCTCCATATGAAGAAGCAGGGCAGGCTCAAGAAGAACACGCTCGTTACCACCGTAATGAGCAATATGGGGCTTGACATAGCGCTCAAGGAAAATGACATCCGCTCCGAAAAGACCAAGGTCGGCGACCGCTATGTGCTTGAGAATATGCTCAAGAACGGCTACAACCTCGGCGGCGAGCAGAGCGGGCACGTTATCTTCCTTGATTTCAATTCGACGGGCGACGGGCTTGTTTCCGCCGTTCAGCTCCTTACCGCTATGGTTGAGAGCCGTCAGCCCCTCGGCAAGCTCGCGGCGCAGATGGATATTCTGCCACAAGCGCTTTACGGGGCGCACGTTGAGGACGACAGGAAGCATATCTACGAAAGCGATCCCGAGGTTCAGGCGGCTATTACGGCGCTTGAAAAGAAGTATGCAGGCGCGGGGCGCGTGCTTGTCCGCCCGAGCGGAACCGAGCCGCTGGTTCGCGTTATGATTGAGGGCAAGGATCAGCGCGTTATTGATAACGATGTCTTTGAGCTTGCCAAGCTTATTGAGAAGAAATCGAACGCGTAACAGCTGTTTGCTGAGCTAAACTGATAATTTCATATAAAGTAAAACGCCGAGGGAATATTTCCTTCGGCGCTTGATTTACAGCCACTTTTTGCAATGCGCGTATGTTGCTTATTTATCGAATTTATACAGCCTTCTCGCGATGCCTCTGCCCGCATGGTAGATAGGATTTTCCATCTTTGCCGATACGTTTTTTAGCTCCTCGCGAATTTTTATGTGCTGAGGGCAATGCTGCTCGCATTTGCCGCAGCCCACGCAAAGCGAAGCGTTTGAAGGCTTTCCGCGCAGGGTTGTACACATGAAGTACTGCTTCATCCCTTGGAAGAAGTTGGCGGTATAGAGCGCGTTGTACGCGCTGAAGCAGCCGGGAATATCCACCCCGCGCGGGCAGGGCTGACAGTAGCCGCAGCCGGTGCAGCCTACGCGTATCTTGTCAAGCAGCAGCTTCTTAACGCTTTCGTAGGCCTCCGCTTCCTTTTCGGTAAGCGCCTGAGGGCGCGTTTCGGAGGCTATTTTGCAGTTCTCCGTTACCTGCGCCTCATGGTTCATTCCGGAAAGCACAACGGTTATCTCCTTCTGCCTGTAAAGCCATTTGAGACCCCATTCGGCAGGGGAGAGCGAGGAATCCGCCTTGTAAAACTCGTCCTTAGCTTTCTGCGGAAGCGCGTCGGCGAGCTTTCCGCCGCGAAGCGGCTCCATAATTATTACAGCCATTCCCTTTTCTGCGGCTTTTTCAACTCCGCGCCGCCCCGCCTGGCTGGTTTCGTCCATGTAATTATACTGCACCTGCGCAAAATCCCAATCGTAGGCGTCCAGCAGCTCAACGAAGCGCTCCGTGTTTCCATGGTAGGAAAAGCCTATGTGCCGGATAGCTCCCTCTGCCTTCTTTTTCTCAAGGAACTCAACGATTCCAAGCCCCTTGAGGCGCTCCCACACGGCGGTGTCGGGCAGCATATGCATTATGTAAAAGTCGATTCTGTCTGTGTTAAGGCGAGTAAGATGCTCCTGAAAAAACCTCTCCATGTCCTCCGGCTTTTTTATCAGGTAGTGCGGCAGCTTATCGGCAATATACACCTTGTCGCGCTTCCCGAGGGTATTCAGCGCCTCGCCCAGCGCGCTTTCCGAGCCGGGGTATATGTATGCGGTGTCGAAATAGTTAACGCCCTTTTCTATCGCAAGCTTGACCTGCTCGTTTACCTTCTGCTGGTCAATCGTTCCGGTCTTTCTCCTTGCGAATCTCATGCAGCCAAAGCCCAAAGCCGAGAGCTTTTCGGGCACCTTGACTGAATTCCTGTATTGCATAATTTTCCTCCGATTACAGCTTCAATAAGCGAATTGCGTTCCCCGAAAGTATAAGCTCCTTTTCCTCATTGGATAGCCCGACCGAGTCAAGAAAGCTCATTTCGCCCGTCATCGGCGACCACGGCGAATCGCTTCCGAAGAGCAGCTTGTCCGCCCCAAATTTGTCAATAATTGCTCTTAACGCCTTCGGCGGGAGCTGAACGTGCGAAAACGCGGTGTCAAAGTAAAGATTGGGGCGCGGAGTGTAGTCGCGCATGGTTTCGTCCCACATATCGTACCCGCCCGCGTGAGCGGCTACAACGGGCGCAGAGCCGAAATACGGCATCATTTTTTCAAGCGCCCTCGGCTCGCAGGGGCAGGGCTCGTAGTACCCAAGGTCAAGCCCCATGTGGAATACGGTTATTAGCCCAAGCTCGCCGATACGCTCGTAAACCCTTGCGCATCTTTCGTCGTCAACGAAAAAGCCCTGATAAAAGGGGTGAAACTTAACACCGCGTATTCCCATTCCGGCAAGCCTGTCAAGCTCCTCTGCGGCGTTTTCCGCGAGCGGATGAACCGAGCCGAAGTAGATAAGCCTGTCGTTGGTTTCTCTTGCGGCGGTGTTGTTTATCGTCGTCATGTTTTCCTTGCGGGTCGCGATTCCAAGGACAACCGCCTTGTCAACCCCGCATTCGTCCATGTGCCGAATGAGTCCATCCGCTGTTCCGTCCGCATAAAACGGCATATTTCCCGCCTTGAGCGAAAGCTTTTCAAGCACCCTTCCGGCAATGCTTGGCGGGAACGCGTGAGTGTGAAAATCAATAATCATCTGCTTCTCCTTAGCGGCAAAGCGCCGCTTGCATGATTATATACCAAACTGCGCCCCGATTTCTACCCCAAGTGCCATGAAGAATGGCGTATGTTTCAGCCTACCAAAAAACTACTTGTAGCTTTGGGGATGGAAATACAGACCCACACGCTCTCTCTTGGGATGTAAAGAAGGGATGAGTCCCTTCTTTTGTAATCCGCAGGGGCAGCTCTGCCGCCCCGAGGAGCGGTAGCTATACCGCTTCCTTGCGAGTTTTCTGCCCGTTCAACCGCAGGGTGAACAAGA
>CAZUTB010000009.1:0-14415 GCA_964622905.1 uncultured Oscillospiraceae bacterium
GACTCTATCTGAATGGGTAACGCAATTTTTTCCCACGAGGGAACATCAATAGGAGAATAAGCGTCTCCGTACTCGTCCCGATAGCTGAAATACTTTGCGATATCTCCGGTTGATGTGAGTTTATCAATACTTTCATACCGCCTGTATTCAACACTTTCGGGTCGCTCAATGTTCACTTCTTTCGCTCTAATTATACCATATTTTTGCGATTTTGTAAATTCATTCTGCTTGTTGTACGGTTTCTTTTCTGCGGTCTTTAAGCCGTCGACGCTGTTAACGTCGCGTTGTTTATTTTTCCATTCCTTATACGTCATATCGCCGCGAACGGTCATGAACTCGCCAGTTTCAGGGTCGCGCGCTCACCGCTCGGAATCCTTTTCAAGCGCGCGCATATCCTCGTCATCTGGTTTTGTAGTACACCTGCACCACGGATGAACCGGAGGATAATTAACGCCCACTTTCATTTCGCTCAGCAGGAAGCTTTCGCCGTCCATCGCGCCGCAGCGCTTGCACGCGCGCGCCTCAAGCGCGGAAACAAACACATATCGCTCGAAGCCTGCATCCTCATATGCGCGCGCGATTGCCTGATTCGCGACGAATGAGCTTTCCGTGCGAATGAGCCTGTTTGTCGCAAGCTCGTCGGAATGGCTTAGATTGAACAGTTCGCTGAGTGTTTCGGCGCTTGTTTTGCCGACCAAACGAGCATGAAAAAACCGCGCTCGTTTGAGTGCGGCAGTTCTCCCTCGATTGTTTCGCAGTTATTCCTCGATTATTTCAAAGAATTGCGGTAGATAAAAATCGTTTTCTTCATCTTCACCGAATATTTCATACCATTCATTTTCGACGGACAACACCTCATACACTTTTCCCTTATGCAGCCTTACTTTGCAGTAGTCACCAATATATCTGACCTTCATTTATTTGACCAGTATTTTACATTTACTTCACGAACACCGAAAGACTTCTCATAAACCAATATTATCAGACGAAAAGCGTTTCCCTCTCCGCTCTCTCACTCGCTCAGCAAGCCGATATTTCCGCCGGTGAGCCGGTCGGCATAGTCTGTTCCATATTCGGCGGAAAGAAAATTATAGCATTCGGTCATTCGGGTTTTTCTGGAGGAGGTGTTATGTGCGTCCGTTGCGACGAAGTCGGCAAGGCGGTTTTCCAGCACATACTTGAAGAAGCGCTTTTCCTTCCTGTCCCATGAGCTGAGAATGGAGCGCTTGCGAAGGATTGCGCCTGTGTTCAGCTGAATCAGGACGCGCAGCTCCTCCTTCAAATCGAGTATGCTTTCAGGCGCGTTCAGCAGCGAAAGATAGCGCTCCGCGTGCGCAAGCACCGGACGATAGCCTGCGGAGGCAACCTGCCGCAGAGCCTCGAAGATGTAGTCTGCGCTTCTGTCCTGCCCAAACTCAATCAGAACCGCCTTTGCAGAGCCGAGCGGGAGAATTTGCTGCTCGTCAAGGAAGCGCCTTGTCGCGTCGGTATACAGCACCTCGCAGCCCGTGCATACCGTAATTCCGAGGCCTTCGGAGGCGGAATAGGCGTTCATTTCGTTTACCGCCGCGAAGTATTTTTCATATGGAAAAGGAACCACGCCGGGCGTCATATGCGAGGTGGCGAAAACGCAGCCGACATTATCGGCGGCGGACGCTCTGAGCATACGCTTGGCGTGGTCTGAATCATCCGCGCCGTCGTCTACGCCGAACGCGGAATGCTGATGGATGTCAATAAATCGAGTCATTTTGCTTTACAGCGCTTATCAGGCTTTGTCCTCATGGACGGGCTTGCGCTTGGTCGTCTTTACGCGCTTCTTTTCTCCCTTGCCGTTTTCGTTCTCGTAACCCTTTTTATAGTAATAGGTGTAGTAGGATTTATAGTAGTACTTTTTCGCCGTGCTGCTGTCGAACTCAACCTTGTTAAGCACAGAGCCGAGGATGGGAGTTCCCGTTTTGCGAATCTGATTAACGCTGTCCACAAGCTCGCGCCTGCCAATCTGATTGCTCGAAACGGCGAAGACAACACCGTCGCAATCGCGGGCAATGAGCGCGGCGTCAATAATGGTTCCTACCGGCGGCGCGTCAACCAGCACATAATCAAAAGACTCGGAAAGCCGGTTCAGAAGCTGACCCAAGAGGGGAGTGGAGAGCAGCTGGAGCGAGTTCGCCACATCGCGCCCGACCATTACGAGGTAAGCGTTCTGAATATTCGTCTGATATACTATGTCCTCCGCTTGGCATTGACCCGCGAGATAGTGGGTCATTCCGAGCTTTTCGCCTTCAACCATGCTGATATACTTGCTTTCGAGCATCGAGCGGCGAAGGTCGCAGTCAACGAGGACGATTCTTTTGCCAAGCCCCGCCATTGTGCGCATCATGTTAAGGGTCAAAAAGCTTTTGCCCTCCTGCGGACGGCAGCTTGTAAACATTATCTTTTTAACGCTTTTGCCCGAAAACTCAAGATTTGTGCAAAGGGTATTCATAGCCTCGCCGCAGGCGTAATCCAGTTTTTCAAAGCGGCTAAGAACAACGTATCTCATGCTTCTTCCTTCCCCTTACTTCTTATTAGCGCCGCGGCGAGAGGACGGAGTCAGGTTCTGCGAATAGAGCGGCATTACCGCAAGCACAGGCATTCCGGTATACTTTACGATGTCGTCAACGGACTTTATCTTATCGTCAAGCACGAAGCGGACAATGATAATTCCGCAGGAAAGCACAAGCCCAAGCAGCGCTCCGATAAGAATAATTCTTGTTTTCTGAGGGGCTGAAGGATTTGTCGGTACGAGCGCGGAGGAAAGCACATTCGGCTTTTCGGTCGCAAGCACATCATGCACATAATCGCTCACAACAGCCGCCATCTGGTTCGCGATATCCGCCGAAAGCTGCGGATCGCCCGTTGTCGCCTTGATGTTGAGGATTCGTGTGTTGCTGGGGTTTGTGACGGAAACAATTTTGCGCATTTGCGAATAGGTGTAGTTAAGCCCGAGGTCGCTGATGACCTTTGCATTAACCTCCCATGTATCAAAAACCTGCAGATAATCGGAGGCAAGGTAATTGCCTATCTGAAAATCCGAAAGGTTAACAATCGAATCGTTAGAGCTGAGAACATAAAGGCTTGAGGTTGCCTCGTACTGCGGCTTAGCGATAAAAAACGCATAGCCGCCCGCAATCAGCATACACATTACGACGGTCAGAATTATCCATTGCAGCTTTGAAAGAAGCACATAAAAAAGCTCAATGAGATCAATCTCGTTGGCTTCCTGCTGCGGCTCCAGAGAAAGCGCGTTTTCTTGAGATGGGTTTTCTTTATGTTCGAGCGTGCTCATTAAAGTCCTCCCGACCGTAATACGGATTGCGAGTTATTATGGCGGCAGCCGCCATGGAAATTGGGGCGATAAGGTAATGATGCGGGGCGACGCGGTGCGAGGCTGACTTCGCTACTGCGAGGATGACTTCGCTTCCGCGAGGCTGACTTTGCTACTGCGAAGCTGAAGCGCGATTCGCTTCTTGCGTCGGGTTTAGTCTGCGGTCTGTGCATGTAATCCGTTATGCCGCATTAGTTAGCTTTACCGCAGACGCCTTCGTGAGGGCTATGGTAAAGATGGCATAAAAACGGCATGGAGGCAATGGTTTCTTGCCCCCATGCCGTTTATCAGCTGCCGCGAGTTTCTGCCTAAACGCATAAGAATTTAGGTATCAACTTTCAATCAGGGTTTACCTGCTCATGCGGCATGGCGTGAAGCAAGCTTACTTGTTCAGTACGGCAAGGACGAAATCCTGTCCCTTCGCCTGAGCGAGGAAATCTGCGGTGTAGGTAACGGTGATGCTTCCATCCTCGTTAACAGCAGCGGGCAGCTCGGTCCACTTAACGGTCTCGCCATCCTTAAGTCCGGCGAAAACTGCGACGGTGGCGTCGGCGGCATACTGGGTAGCGAAGGTGATGGTAGCCTTGATGTCGCCAAGTCCTTCAACAGGAGCGTCGGCAGGGATGCTCAGCTCGGCAGCCTCGTTGAGCTGCATATCAGCGGTAGCAGAGCCGCCGAAAACATCGGCAACGGTCTTGCCGCCGTTAACATCGGTGATGATAGCCGCGAGAACTTCGTCGGAAAGCGCGGTATCCTCGCTCTTAACGATGACGGGGTCGGTTACAGGGGTTCCATCTTCGGTGGTGACTTCACCAACGTTGGTGGTGTCCTGTACGGTCTTGCTCGGGATTGCGAAGGCGGTTGCTGTAACGCACATCATCAGCGCAAGTACCAAAGCGACTACGGAAAGCTTCTTGTTCATGGGTTTTACCTCCTTTAATAATGTGCCGTGTATATCGAAACGCCCTCGCGGACTTTTCGAGCGACCTGCGGTCAATCAGGCTGAGCGGTAAAGAAAACATCAAGTACCATCCTCTGAAGAGCCTCTTCGTCCGGATGAAACTCGACAAAGCCATCGTTCCCGATAATATGCTCTCCATCAATGATAATCATTTCATTGAAACGGAAGCTTTTAGCCTTATTGACTTCATTGATGATTTTACCTTTTTTCATATCGCTTGTCAAGTAATTTTCCATTGCATCAAGGAATGTTTCGCGATATTTTGTGTTCTTTTGCAGTTCTTCATTAAGGGCGGCGTTCATTGCCGTGAGGAAGCCGCGCTGCCTGCGCATACGGCTTTCGTTTGTCCCGTCGCCAACCTCGGAGCGCGCGCGGACATAGCTTTCCGCCTTTGCGCCCTCAAGCACAACGGTGCTGCCCTGCGTCCACGTCGGGTCAATCATCGTCAGGTCGTCCTCAAGGGTCACCGAAACTCCGCCCAAGGCGTCGCACATGGTCGGAACGCCGTCCATATTAAGGGAAATATAGCCGTTTATCTCGATGCCGCCGAAAAGCTTCCTTACCGCATCAACGGTGAATTCGCAGGACTGTGCCTCGCTTCCTCCGAAGCCGTGCGAGAGGCAAATCTGCGCTTTGCGCGTTCCCGAAACATTGCCGAGAACGCCTAAGATTGTTATTTCCGTCATCGTGTCGCGGTCAATCTGTATCCGCTTTATTTCTTCATTTTTGGAATCAACCGCAAGCAGCATCAGGAAGTCCGCCTGCCCGCCGTTTCTGAAGCCTGCGGCTTCCTTGCTAGCGGTATCCTTGTCAACGCCTATAAGGAGGTAAACGGAGAGATTTTCGTTATAGGTATATAGCTTTCCGTCATAGGTTACAACGCGCGGAGTGGTGAAGCGCGAGGTGAAATCGCCCGTCGGCTCCGCGGCGCGGTTTGCGTCGTCGATAAGCTTGACGGCAAAAAGACCGCCGGCAATCAGCACCGTCAGCGCGAGCGCCAGCAGTATGATTTTTTTTCTTTGAATCGGGTCTTTTCCGTGATAATGCCTTGAACCGACTGACATAGCTTTCTCCTCTGATACCGCGGCGTTATTTGGCAGGGCGGGGAGCTTTTCTCAGTACGCCGCCGCGTTTGTATTGCTCAGGACGTTTTTCATTTCCTCCGCTTCAAGCGCCTTGCTGTTAACCTCGTCGGGCGTATGGAAGGTCGGGACGACCTTTCTCAGCGCATCGGCAACGACGGCGTCGTCCTCGGTTTTGACCGCCTCCAGCAGCAGGTCAAGCTTCTTCTGCACATCCTCGCGGAGCATTTCGCTGTCGCGCTCGACAAAAATCATACCGTTGTCGGTGCGCCCCATTTCCTCATTCTTGATGAGCAGCTCCTCGTAAAGCTTTTCGCCCGGGCGAAGCCCTATCTCCTTGATGTCTATGTCAATATACGGCTTGAAGCCCGCAAGACGAATCATGTTTTCGGCAAGGTCGAGAATCTTTACCGGCTGACCCATGTCAAGCACATAGATTTCGCCGGAGGACGCCATTGCGCAGGCTTGAAGCAGCAGCTGCGCCGCCTCCGGAATCGTCATAAAATATCGGATGATTCGCTTGTCGGTAAGCGTTATGGGTCCGCCCTGCTGAATCTGGCGCTTGAACAGGGGAATAACGCTTCCGTTTGAGCCGAGAACGTTGCCGAAGCGCACCGCCTTGAACTCCGTTTCGGAATTCTTGCGGCTTCTTACCAGCATTTCGCATACGCGCTTGCTTGCGCCCATTATGTTGGTCGGGTTTACCGCCTTATCGGTGGAAACGAGCAGGAATTTTTTAACATGGTGGTGCTCGGCGGCGTCCATGGTATTGCGGGTTCCGAATACATTGTTTTTAATTGCCTCGCCGCAGTTATGCTCCATTAATGGGACGTGCTTGTGCGCGGCGGCATGGAAAACGATGTCCGGCTCATACAGCGAGAAAACGCGCTCGAGCTGCTCCGCGTCGCGAACAGAGCCTATTTCCACGATTATTTCCGTGTGCTTTTGCTTGAGCGCTATAAGCTCCTGCTGTATATCGTAGGCGTTGTTTTCGTAAATATCAAAGATAATAAGCCTTTTCGGGAGGCATTTCAGCAGCTGGCGGCAAAGCTCGCTTCCGATTGAGCCGCCGCCGCCGGTTACAAGCACCGTCTGGTCGCGGTAAATATTATTGACGTCATCGGTCATAAAATGGATTTCACTGCGCATCAGCAAATCCTCAATCTTAACCTCGCGGATAACCCTGTCCGCTCCGCCAATCTGCTGGGAATTGTTCTCAAGCGGGTAATCGTACATCTTAACCTTGCAGCCGGTTTTGATGTACTTATCGTAAATGCGCTTTTTGTCCTCGCCGGAGTTGCGCGGAATTGCTATGACTATTTCCTGAATCGGCATTTCGCGGAGCTGCTCCACAATATCGTCGTTATCCGCAAGCACCTTCAGCCCGAGAATTACGCAGCCAATCTTATAAGGATTATTGTCGATGAAGCAGTACGGCTCGTAATGCGAGGCGGGATTGCGCTGGAGGGATTTGCAGAGCATTGTTCCGACAGAGCCTGCGCCGACGATGGCGATATTAATCCTGTTAGAGGCGGCAGGGGACTGCCTGCCCTGAATCTTGACCTTCATATAATCGTACAGCGTAGAGTAGGTAACGCGCATAAAGAGCGAAACGAGGGCGTTTGTGGTAAATACCGACATTGCGCGGAGCAGCGTCAAGGAATTCGGAAGGAAAAAGCGCGCGACGACGAAATGATAAAAGATTCCTGCAAGGGCGTCTGCGATAACCAGATTCATGTATTCACGAGCGGTTGCGTAGCGCCATACCTGGGAATAAAGATGAAACATAACGCGGAAGCAGATGGTAATAACTGTGATTGCGAGTATGTGCCACGTTTTGTCTATAAGCGCAAACGGCGTTGTATCGGATGGGAACATGCCAATGTAAAAAAATCCAACAGCGATAATCGAGAGCATATCGCATAACGCCAGATAAATGCGCCTGTTCTTCATTGAAAGAAGTCCCTCCGATATATAACAGCTTTTCGTGCCTGTCCGATAAAATCGGTACGCGGCTATTATACCATAATTTTCACGGATTTCCACACACCCTGAGAATTATTTTCAAGGTTTTGTCACGAGAACTGCGCGCGGTAAAGCTCCGCGTACACTCCGCCCTTTTTGAGCAGCTCCGAGTGCGTTCCGCTTTCCGCAATATCGCCGTTTTTCATAACGAGGATTCTGTCCGCGCCGACTATTGTGGAAAGCCTGTGAGCTATGACAAAGCAGGTTTTTCCGCGCATAAGCTCCGCCATTGCGTCCTGTATCAGCTTTTCGGTTCTTATGTCAACGTTTGAGGTTGCCTCGTCAAGAATAAGCATTTTCTTTTTGCCGAGCATTGCCCGTGCTATGCAGAGGAGCTGCTTCTGACCGCGCGATATATTCGCTCCGTCCTCGGAAAGCACGGTGTCATAGCCGTTTGGAAGCGAGCGGATGAAGGCGTCAATTCTCGCCCTCTTGCAGGCGCTTTGAACCTCCTCCGGCGTCGCGTCCGGCTTTCCGTAGCGAAGGTTATCCGTAACCGTTCCCTCGAAAAGCCATGTGTCCTGAAGCACCATTGTGTAGCTCTTGCGAAGCTCGGCGCGCGGGAGAATTCGCAAATCCTCATCGTCCATCAGCACAGCGCCCGAGGAGGGGTCATAAAAGCGCATGAGCAGGTTGACAAGCGTCGTCTTGCCCGCGCCTGTCGCTCCGACTATCGCCGTAACGCTTCCGGCGGGAATCTCAAGCGATACGTTATGCAGAACGGTTTTGCCCGGGAGGTAGCCGAAGGATACGTTTTCAAACCCGACAGAGCCGCGCATACTCTCGGGCATCCTCGCGTTTTCCGCATCCTGCTCCTCCTCCTTTTCGTCAAGCAGGCGGAATACGCGCTCCGCCGCGGCAAGCGCGCTCTGCATTTCGGAAAGTATATTCGCGGTTTCGTTAATAGGCCCCGAGAACCTGCGCGAGTAAAGCACGAAGGAGGAAAGATTGCCCAGCGTTATTCCTCCGCTCAGGAACATCAGCGCGCCGAAGCAGCTTATGAGCGAAAGCGAAAGATTGTTGATGAAGTTGACGCCGGGGCCTGTCATGCAGGCGTAATAATCCGCCTTGAAATAGCTCCGGCACGCGTCGTCGTTATGCTCCTTGAAGCGGGAATCCATGTATTCCTCGCGGTTGTACGCTTTAATTGTGTTAAGCCCCGCCGCCGTTTCCTCCACAAAGCCGTTCATATCGCCCAGCGCCTTGGAGCGCTTGCGGAAGAGCGGGCGAACCTTTCTTGACATATACCTTGTAAAGAGCATTGACAGCGGAACGGTTACGGCAAAAACCGCAACGAGCAGCGGGCAGATTGTGAGCATCATCACAAGCGAGCCGACAACGGTTATAACGCTTGTGGATATCGTTATCACATCGCTGGAAAGGCTTGCCGCAAGCGTGTCGATATCATAGGTTATATGCGATATGATGTCGCCCGACTGATGCCTGTCGAAAAAGCTTACGGGGAGGCGGCTTATATGCTCGAAAACATCCCCGCGCAGGCGGACGACTATCTGCTGAGTGAGCCGAATCATCAGGCGCGAAAGCACGAAGGAGAGCGCGGACGAGATGATGTAGAAAAGCATCATCAGCGCTACATAGTAGTAAACCGTATTGAAATCAACGCTTCCCTTGCCGCCCGCAAGCGCGTCAATTGCGCTTCCCGAAAGCTTAGGACCCGCAAGCGCAAGCACGTTTGAGCCTACCGTAAGCACCAGCGCCAGAAGCAGCAGCCATTTGCCCTTTATCACATAGCCCCAGAGCCGCTTGAGTATCGGCAGGCGCTTTTTTCTCTGTATGGTGTCCGTTGCGTTTCCCCAGCCGCGTTTAGCCTGCATTACTCCTCGCCTCCCATCTGAAGCTGCGCCGTTTCGCGATAGATTTCGCAGGAGCGCATAAGCTCGTCATGCGTTCCCAGTCCGACGGAGCGCCCCTCGTCAAGGCAGAGTATAAGGTTTGCGGAATGCACGCTCGACACGCGCTGAGCTATGCAGACAACCGTGGTTTCGGGATACATTTCGCGTATATCGCGCCGAAGGCTCGCGTCCGTCTGATAGTCAAGCGCGCTGGAGGAATCGTCCAGCACGAGAATCGCGGGGCTTGCCGCGAGCGCTCTTGCGATGTAAAGCCGCTGCTTCTGCCCTCCGGATAAATCCGCGCCGCGCGGGGCAAGGCGCTTTGAAAGCCCCTCCTCGCCCTCGAACACAAAGTCATACGCCTGCGCGCATTTGAGCGCCTTAATTATCTCAGCGTCCGTAAGCCCGCGCCCAAAGTCCACATTTGAGCGAATCGTATCGGCGAAAAGTATGTCGCTTTGAAACGCAGAGCCGAAAAGCGAGTGAAGCTCTTTCTCGCTGAAATCGCCTATTGGCTTTCCGAATATGTATATCTCACCGCCGGACGCTATATAGAAGCGCTCAAGCAGGCGGATAAGCGTTGACTTTCCGCTTCCCGTTGCGCCTAAGACTCCGAGCGTTTCGCCCTTCCTCAGCTTAAAGGATATGCCGCGCAGGTTCAGCTTCTCATCATCGCCGCCCGAATAGGAGAAGCGGACGCGCGAAAACTCTATCGCCGCCGCCTTGTCGCCGCCGTCTTCCGAATAGCATTTCGGAAGCTCCGTTTTTGCCGAGAGCAGCTCGTCAAGGCGGTTCATTGACGCGCTCGCCTTTGTATACATAACGAAAATGCGGGTTATGTTGAGCATTGCGTTGAGGATAATCGAAAAATAGGTGAGGAAGGCGATTACCGTTCCGGGCTGAGTAAGCCCGAGGTTCGTTCTGCCTGCGCCAACGAGGATAACCGCGCAAAGCCCCATGTTCAGTATTATGTTCATTATAGGCGAGGAAAGCGCCATTGTGACTCCCGAGCGCGTTTCCCAGCGGCTTACGTCGTCGTTGACTTCGCCGAAGCGCCGGATTTCGCTTTCCTCCATTCCAAGCGCCTTTATAACCCTTGCGCCCGCTATATTGTCGCGGACGGTGAGAACAAGCCTGTCGATAGCCTTCTGCTGGCGCAGGAACATAGGCAGACCCTTTTTATTTATCATAACGCTTGCAATGGTGACGAGAGGCATTGTGGCGAGCAGAACGCCCGCAAGCACAGGCTCCATGCTGAGCGTTATTACAGCGCCGCCTATAAGCAGTATCGGCGCGCGTACCCCAAGGCGCTGAATGCGCCCTATGAAGGCGTGAACATTGTAGGTATCGGTTGTGAGGCGCGATATGAGCGAGGACTGCGAAAGCCTGTCCGTTTCGGGAACGGTAAGGCGAACCATCTGTGAAAACGCGTCGCGCCTTATTGTGAGCGCGCTGTCACGGGCGACTACCGTCGCCATTCTGTTGGCTATAACGTTAAAGGAGAACGCAACCGCCGAAAAGGCAAGCATTGCTGCGCTCCACCAAAGCAGAAGCCCAACGTCCTTCTGCGGTACAACCTCGTTAAGTATGTGCGTCAGCGCCCAAGGAATCAGCAAATCCATCATTGTCCCGACGAATTTGATAAAAAGCCCGAGCGTCATTCTGCCCGTGTATGGGCGCAGGTAAGCAAAAAGCCGTTTCATCAGAAATGCTCCGTTTTGTCTTCCGCAGTGCGCGCGGATAAAATCGCGCCCCGAGCGTGTGCTTTGTCAGCGGCGCGTATACGAATAAATATAGGTTTTTATTTCACCTCTGTCAAGCCTCGCCGCCCGATTGTATAGTTCTGTACTGCCCGGGCGTTACGCCCTCGTACTTTTTGAAAACGCGAATCAGCGTTGAGGAGTTGTAGTAGCCCACCTGCTCCGCAATTTCGTCAAGCGAAAGGCGCGTTGTTGTCAGCAGCGTTCTTGCGTGCTGAATGCGCGTTTTGTTAATGGTGTCAAGCATACTTTCACCCGTCTGCTTCTTATATATAGCGCTTGCGTAGCTTGGGGTGAGGTGCAGGCATTCCGCAACCAGGCTCACGTTCATCGAGCTTGCCGAATAATGCCGCTCAATATATTTTTTCGCGCTCTGCGCAATTTCGTCCGCCCTTGCGTTGTCGGCGGCGGACTGCCCAAGGGACAGCGCGGAGCTTATTATTCCGCATACCTCGGAAGCGTCCTGCTGTGACGGCGGCGAGGAGATGAAAAGCTCTACGCGCCGCTTTATATCGGCAGTCGCCTCTTTATCGTATTTGCCGCCGAATTCTATCATCAGGCTGCTCAAAAGCGAGGTCAGGGCTATTCTTACCGTCCAGCAGGAATGCTCGGCGGAAAGCTGCGTCATCCTGCGCATTTCCTCGTTGAGTGCCGCCTGATCCCCTGCGGCTAATAATTGCAGCAGCTTATGCGTAATTGCGTCCATCTGCGAAAGGTAGCCCTTTGCCGAGGGAACGGCGGAGGAAACCTCCCACATAAGCGAAACCGCGCCCTTTTCCGTTCTGGTGAGATAATCGCGGACGGAGGCATAGGCGGCGGGAATATTCTGCATTCCCGTTACGCAGTCCGAAACCGCAGCTGAGATAGTGAAATCATAATTTCTTTTAAGCACCTCGCGTCCCTGCGAAAGCAGCTCGCATATGGGAGCGCGCCAATCCTCCTCCTGCCCGGGGGTCAGAAGAATGTACTGACGGTTGATTGTTTCCAATATATGCGGGTCATAGCCCGAATAAAGCTCCTCAAAAACATTATGGCATACGAAGCGTATAAGCCGCCTGTCCTCCTCCAGCCTTGAGGTGCCGCCCTCGCTGTCCGGCGGGGGAAGGGAATCTATCCGAAGGGCAATAACCGCAAAGCGGTCGGATGAAAACGCTATATCAAGGGCAAGCAGCTCGTCCTCAACCGCCTTTACCGAGGTAAAGCTGCCCGAAAGCAGGCGCTCAAGCACATAATGCTCCATATCCTGATTCTTTGCCTTGAGGCGGCTCTTTATCGCTGCGCGCTCGTCCTGCATACTTCCGAGCATTTCGCGCAGGTAGGCGAAATCGTCCCGCATTTCATCGCCCGCAGCGCTCTTTCCGCTCTGCGCGTTCATCATGCTTCTCAGCTCTTCTATCGGCTTGTACTGCCGCTTTGCGAGCTTAAAGGACAAAAGCACTCCGCCGATTAGCAGCACGGCAACAGCTGCTGCGGAGAGCCAGAGCATTGTGTTATAGCCCCTTATGTACTCGCCGTAGTCGGTAAGCGTAAAGTAGGTGCAGCCAGTCGCCGAGCTTTCAGCCCAAAGGGAATGCACCTTTTTGCCGGCAAGCATTATTTCGCCCTCGCCGCCGCTTATCTCGTCCTGTATGGGAGTTTTGTCCCATGCCGAAGCGCTCTTTGAGTAGAGCAAAGTGCCGTTTCGCTCATATATCGCGTAGTCGGTATTATTGTCCATCTCGCCCGAGAGGAATACATTTCCCGCTATGTCTATGACAAGCACGGCGCTTGAGCCTGCGTTCCGCCTGATGTACGCGGTCTGAGGCGCGCCGCTTGCGCCGGCGTGCGAAACAAAGCCGTCAGCCGCAGAGGAAAGCAGCTCCTTCCACTCGCTTTCGCTTTGGAAGCGCTGCCTGAGATTGGCGCTGTAATACCGCTCACCGGAAACATAGGAGCTTGCGACTACATAATCTGTATTCGGGAAATAGACGTATGCGCCTAAAATATCCTCGCTGCCGATTGCGAGCGTAGAAATTTCCTGCATAAGCGAGCGCAGAACTGTAAAATATCCCGTGCTTGTGGTATACTCCAGGGGATTGGGAACGGAGGAAAGGTATTGAATCTTTTCCGATACTATAAGCCCGTCGCCGCCGCGCTGGAGCGCGAAAAGCCGCGCGTCTGCAGAGGCGAGGAATTCGGACAGCTTCAGCCTGTCGTTCGCCTTGGTTTCCTCACTGATGTTCCCGAGCATTGCGCTTAAAACGAACACCAGCAGAATCGTCGGAAGCACGAATACCGAAAGGAAGGACACAAGAAACGTCCTGAAAACCTTCCTTTTCATCATCGGTCTTGAGTCGCCCGCGTTCTTTGGCATAAAGTGCTCCTTTGTAAGCGAGATAATGGCTTTGCTGCAAACCGGAGCAGGCAAGCGCATCACACTTGCTCCGAAAGCTTGTCAAAATACTTTTTGACAAGCTCGCCTGTATTCTATCATAAATCGGGAGGTATGGCAAAATGGAAAAGCGCGCTTCGGAGTTCTGGCGGCGTTTTCTTGAAAAGGAAGGGCTGCAAAAGGCGCTTGAGCCTTATGAGGTTTTCAGCTTCACCAACAGTAAGGAGGGCGCGAACAGCCTGCTTAAGCTTGTGCTGGAGGGCAAAAAGCGCGCTACGTCATCCGCTCTGCCCGCATATGGAAGCGAGCCTATACCCTCGGTCGGGACGCTTTCCGTTGTAACGGACTGGGACGGAAATCCCGCCGCGGTAATCAAAACTGTCAAGGTGACAATTATTCCCTTTGGCGAGATGACCTATGAGATTGCCTCCCGCGAGGGCGAGGATGAGGTGCTTGACACATGGAAGGCGAACCATACCGCCGCATTTTTGGCTGACGCGGAGGAATGCGGCTTTGACTTTAACGATGAAATGCCTGTCGTGTTCGAGGATTTTGAGGTGGTATACCGCGAATAATTATAATAGTGTTAAATAATGTTACGAATATATTACAATGCGGTTAACTGTTCAAAAGAAGTGCTTAAAAAACCCTGTATTTATATACTATAAATATTAAATATGGTATAGTTGAGAAAAAGAAGAACAAATTGCCCCTCTAAATCGTCTATTATGTGAATGCTCACGGACAGGAAGCGTTGGGAAACCGGCGCCATCTATTTTCAAGGGCAATGGAAAGAAAGGCTAGGAGGTATAACCATGAAGAAGTTTCTATCTGTTCTGCTGACTCTTACTCTGCTGGTATGCTCGCTTGCCGTTCCGTTTGTAACGGCTGCGGCTGACGAGGAAACCATAGAGTATGCTGCGGTAAACAACGGCAATCCCAAAAAGAAGCTTAACCTTCGCTCCAGGGCTTCCACAAGCGGAAAGTCCTACGGTC